>JBHELP010000119.1:0-17401 GCA_046263035.1 Candidatus Dormibacteria bacterium
ACATCACCGCCATGCCGGTGGCAATGGCGGTCAGGAGCAAGCCAACCTGTGCGGGGCTCACCCGTTCCGCGTGGAGCGAGTCGGCCAGAAGTACCGCTCCAAAGCCGTATGCGAGGGCGCGGAGGGCCTGCGCAACCAGCAGTCTCCTGGTGTCGCCGGTCATCTGCATCGCACCACATGTGGCGGGGGCTGCGCAACTTGGCGCCGTGAACATGCCCGCCCGGTGCAGCCGTCGTGCCCTGGCGCGAAGACCTGCAGGGCCCGAGACATGACGAGCCTCGGCAGGCGCGGCTATGGACCGTTGACCGCCATGATCCTGAGCTCAGGATGGCCATTCTCGTCTGCGAGCGGGAGAAAGATGCGATGGGTCGCCGGGTCCACCGAGACGGAGTGGGCGTTGTTTCCAGCAAACCCCTGGGAAACGCTGCGCACATCCATGCCGCTCATGTGAAGAACGGTCAGTGGCCCGCTCTCGGTGGCGACATAGAGCTGGTGCAGGCCGGGATCGTAGGCGAGGACATCGGGCGTACCTTTCACGTCCGCCAGCGATGCGGTGCGCCCGGAAAGCAGATCCAGAGCCATCAATTTTGCGTTGCTCTGTGGCTTGCGGTCGACGAATCGCCGGATCGCCCACGCGGTGGCGGCAGGACGCCATCTGGCGCCAGTCCCGCTTCCGCGTGAGTGACGGCAAGGTGGTGCGCGGGCCGGCGACCTTCAGCCAGTCCGCCCTCGAGTTGCGCAAGCGGGATGGCGCCATCGAGCTCAAGCTCGAGCATCCCCTCCACTGAGGGGCCGGGCGGCGCCCCGGGATCAGGCGCTGGTGCGCTCCCGGGCGAGAAGGGCGGCGGCCCCGACGATGAGGAGGAGGAGCACCAAGTCGCCGGACAGATAACGGTACAGCTTGGTGTCCTTGGAGAAATCGCCGGTGAATCCGGACCACAGTGCCCGGAGGTGTCCCGAGGGCACACGGGGAATTGGCCCGGACGCCTCATCGCCGACGTCCAGCTCGAGGCGGGAGTCGTTGTGGAGTCCTGACCCCGGGTCCACGGTCATCACGTGCACCGGCAGGTCTCTCCCCGCATCGCTGCCGTCGACTGTGAGCCGGCCCAGCCCGAAGGCTGCCAGCTCGGAGTGGATGGCCGGCAGCTTGGAAGTGCCGATGCCGCTATCCCCGTGGTGCCAGACGTCGAGGCCGACACCCCACCAGGTGGTGTGGGATCCGTGGGGATCCTCGACCATGGATCGGCGACGTCGAGATCGTAGGTGTGGCCCCCGGAGGTGACGTGAGCCCGGACGGACAGCCGATCGTGAGGCGGCAGCGGCGTCACCTGGTCGCCCATGTCGGTCGCCCGGATCTGCATGTCACCGTCCCCGGCCTGGAAGTTGTTGCTGAAGAAGTCTCCCGTCTCCATGTTCACCACGCCGGATGACGACACCGATGCGGGCGTCCCGAGCGGGAATGGCCGGGTGGCGACGGCGACGATGACAACCACCACCGCTCCGGCCAGGGCGGCCGCCGCCGCCGGCCACCGGCTCTCGTTCGTGGTCTCGGAGGTGAGCAACATCGCCGCAGCCATCACCGTCACCCAGATGGGCAGGCTGACGCCGAACAGCTGGACGTAGCCCAGCCAGTGGGAGGTGGGCGGTGGGGGCGCCTCTCCGAGGATCCGCAGCGGCGCGGCGGGCAGGCCCACCGGGCCCAGGAAGCGGCTGTACGCGCCCCACATGAGGGCGAGGAGGACGGCGCCGGCCAGGGCGGTGATGCGGCCGGTCCGGCCGACCAGGCCCCACCAGAGGAGCAGGAAGGTCGCGGTGAGCAGGAGGCGCACCACGAACCAAGTGACGCCGGGGAACTCGTCGAGGGCGAGGCCGGTGAGGCCACCCGCGAGCAGGACGATGACGAGCGCGGAGATCAGCGCCCGCAGCGCCAGCGGACCGGTGTCGTCCCCAAACTCGGGCGCTCGTCGCTCCCGGCGCCGCCAGAGCCAGAGGGCGGTGAGGTAGCCGAGGTAGATGACACCGAAGTGGATCACGCTTCCGGTCACCCAGGTGTGCTCCAGGTCCAGCCAGTTCGGAGACGACGGGGTCCCGATGGGCGCGAGGGTCCAGTAGTAGACGGTCAGGATCAGGGTATGCACCACGGTGAGCACCGCACCTCGGCCGGCGCCCATGCCCAGCCAGGCGGTGCCCAGTCCGAAGACCGTCGCGATGAGGAAGGTCTTGGTGATCCAGTAGGTCCAGTAGGGGTCGTTCTCCCAGGTCAGGGCGTGCCCGACCGAGGCATCGAAGAAGATCCCCAAGAGCGCGACCATCACGGTGAAGATGGCCACGTCCCGCGAACGCATGTGACCGGCCGATCTCGGGCTCACTCGGTCCTCCGTGCCTGCGCTTCACCCACACGCTGCGTGGGACCTCAAAGGTTAGCAGCGCTGTAACCTAACCTGCCACGAGCCGGTCCCAAGCGACCAAATGCGTGGCAGAAAAGGTTGGCAACGTAAAGGTCTTGCCCCCGTGATGCCGCGTTGCTGTCCTTGTTGGCATTGCTGATCGCCGCCGCCCGCTGCCTGCTCATTCCACTGTCACGGGGTGACCGAACAAGTTGGCCTTAGCGTGCATCTCGTGCCTCCCAGTTCCATGATCGACGAACCCGGGTCCGCCGGTCACATGGCACCCGGCAACAAGGGCAAGCCGCCTACGGCAATTGATTCTAGAATGGTGGTACCCACCGTACCGAGCCGTCGGGCCGCAGTTCAGGGTCGGAGAGCAGGAGGACGGACATGGCCGAACCGCTGATCGAACGGATCATCCGCCGGCAGGCATGGATGGAGGGCGTCGGAGGCGGCCTTCAGAATGGGATTGGAGCCTTCTACCGGGTCTTGGGACGGCCGGGCCAGGCGCTCAAGAATCTTATGCACGGCACCTGGTTGGGACATCCCCTCCACCCGGCGATCACCGACGTGCCGATGGGCGCCTGGCTGGTCGGGGTGGTGGCGGACTACGCGGCGCTGATCAGTTCGCGCGTGCCCACCGAGGTGGGCAACCTGGCTCTGGGTGTCGGCATCCTTGGAGCCGTCCTCGCCGCCGCCACCGGCTACACGGACTTCCATGAGACCTTCGGCCAGGAGCGCCGGTATGCCCTGGCCCACGGACTGTTGATGACCATGGCCTTGGTTTTCGACGTGGTCTCTATCGCCCTGCGGACCTGGGCAGGCGGCGGGGCCCACGGACTCGCAGTGGGGCTGGCCACTGCAGGGTTTCTGGTCGCCGCAGGCTCAGCCTGGCTGGGGGGCCATCTGGTCTTCGGCCTGGGGACCATGGTCAACCGCAGCGCCTTCCTGGAGGGTGGGCCAGAGGACTTCGTCCCTGTGGGGTCCTCTGAGGACTTCGCCGAGGGCCGGATGCGCGCCGTGGACGCGGGCGGCATGAGCGTGCTCATGTTGCGGCGCCGGGGTCGGCTCTGCGCCATCTCGGATGTCTGCTCCCACGCCGGCGGCCCTCTCCATGAGGGCGAGTTCGACGGTGCTGTGGTCACCTGTCCCTGGCATCAGTCGCGGTTCCGCGTCAGCGATGGGCGCGTCGTCGGAGGCCCCGCCACCTTCGATCAGCCTGCACTCACCGTGCGCGAGCAGTCTGGCAGCGTGGAGGTCAAGCTCGAGCACCCCCTGCACTGATCACCGACAGTGCCGGCCCTACGGGCGAGAGCCGCCGATCGCGGACCAGACCCTGTTTCGAGCGGCTCATCGATTCGCATGGCGAGGTGGGACCTCCACGCTGAGGAGATGGATCCCGTCAACGGCAAACAGCTTGGGCAACTATCCGCAGGCGCTCACCCATGCCCCCTGATCCAGGCCGCGCCATCGGCCAGGCGACCCGCGCGGCTCGTTCCTCACCAGCGAAGCAGCCGGTCCTCCAGGGTCCGGTCCAGGCTGAGGCCGCGCACCGAGCGCATTCGAGCGCACTCCACTCCCGGATCCGACTCCCGCTAGCGTGTCTTCCTTGCCTCTGAGGCGCGCCGACGCCGCAGGCGAGAGGGCCAGCGGCAGCGCCTCCGGCCCCTGCTCGGAGCGCGGCCGTGAGGCGGCGGCCCGAGCGATGCTGTCGGCAGGCGCCGAGCGTCGGGCCTTGAGGGCGGTGTGAGGGCGCTGCCCTCGCCGACGGGGATCGGCCGCTGCATGAGCCCTAGCTGGAACTCTTCGGGGCTAGTTGCGATCCTTTTGCCACGGCCAGCGCCCGTCGATCTCGACCTCGAGCGTGAAGCTGAGGAAGGTTCGGATCGCGACGATGATCGCGAGCACGCCAGCGCTCGTGAAGGACGGGTTCACCGTGACGGTCCGGATGATGTCGCCCGCGACGAATAACTCGAGCCCGAGCAGGATCGCTCGGCCAAGCCCCCGGCGAAGCGCCCGGTACGCGGCCTCCTCGCGAGGAGAAGCGACGCCGTACGCCAAGAAGGCGAGCAGGCATCCAATGATGACGACGACGACGCCCGCCGCCTCGAATGCGCGCCCGACGTAGTCCACCAAGTCGGCGAACGTGCTGGTTGAAACGTCGGTCTCAGCGAGCAGCGGGAACACAGCTCCACTTCACTACCCGCGCCGGCCGGCTGTCAAGATCATCCGTCGTGGCGTCGCTCGCGTCCGGGCGCCTTGCGCCACCACCGTCGGAGAGGCCCCGCGCGGCTGGCGCAGATGCAGAAGCAGGTTGACCTGGGTGTTGGTGTGGCGAGTTGAGAGGTGACGCGCGGAGCGGAACTGGGACGACTTCCGAGGCGAGTTCTTCGATACACGCGAGTTGCCCCAACTGTCTAAAACAGTGACCTTAGACAGTTGATGGTAGGCTGCCCGCGTGCCGGCCGAGCCCGGACCGTAGGGGGTACGGTCATTCTAGAATCAGTCGGCGTAGGTAGCCCATACGCTCAGGACGGATTGTGCCGGGCGGCGTTGACCCGACCACGTCCGTGCGAGCGAATCTGGAGGCAAGGCAAGACATGCACGCCAAGGTCAAGCTGTTCGGCCACCCGATCCACCCGATGCTGATCGCCTATCCCATCGCCTTCTACACGGCGACCCTTGTGGCGCTCGTGATCTATGCCGTCGGTGGGGATGTGTTCTGGTTCAAGGTGGGGTTCGCAGCCAACGTGGCCGGTGTCGCTATGGCGGTGCTGGCCGCGCTCCCCGGCTTCGTGGACTGGGCCATCGGCATTCCCGGTGGCACGCCGGCCAAGAGCACCGGATGGCAGCACATGCTTCTCAACGTCTTGGCTTTGGTGCTGTTCGCCATCACGCTCGGGGTCCATGCGGGGCAGCTCAACGACGCCAGCCCCGAGAAGCCCCTCGGCGTGATCCTCGCGGCCGTCGGCGTGATCGCGACGGTCCTGGCTGGGTTCAGGGGCTGGGCGCTGATCCAGCGGCATCACGTGGGGATCCAGCTCACAACGGAGCAGCAGCGCCTCGAGCCAGAGCCGCCTCCCACGCATCGAGCTTCCGCGCACGGGACGGCGACCGGAGGCCAGAGCTGAGGCGTGGAGTCGCTCTGGATCGGCACCACGCCGGAGACCTCATACCCCAGCCTCGCCGGTGACATCACGGTCGATGTCGCCGTCGTCGGGGGAGGCATCACTGGCCTCACCGCGGCTACACTCCTCAAGCAGGCGGGGCTCAAGGTCGCCCTCCTAGAGGCCCGACGGGTGGCCAGAGGCACGACCGGCAGGACCACCGCCAAGGTCACCTCCCTTCACGGTCTCATCTACGACCACCTCACCTCGTCCGTCGGTGAGGAGAAGGCGCGCATGTATGCGGAGGCGAACCAAGCGGCTGTGGAGCTCATCGCCTCCCTGAGCGCCGAGCGGATGATCCCCTGCGACCTCCGCCGCCTGCCGTCGGTCACCTACACCCAGAGGCCCGAGGGAGTTCCGGCCATCGAGGCCGAGGTCGAGGCCAGCCAGAAGCTCGGCCTGCCCGCGACCTTCACGACGGTGACGGACCTTCCCTTCGAGATCACAGCTGCGGTCCGGTTCGACGACCAGCTGCTCTTCCATCCGCGGATGTACTGCCTGGCGCTGGCCGAAGCTCCGCCGGGTGACGGCAGCCACCTGTTCGAGGGGAGTCGTGCCGTCGCCGTCGAGGAGGACGGCACCCGCTGCTCCGTGCTGACGACGGGAGGAAGCGTCAACGCCGCACACGTGATCATCGCGACACTCCTGCCCTTCATCGACACCGGCGGGTTCTTCGCGGCGGCGCAGCCCAGCCGCTCCTACGCCATGGCGGTGCAGACGCCGGACCACCATCCGGAGGGGATGTTCTTCGGCATCGACACCCCGACACGCTCCCTGCGACCGCATCGCCTCGATGATGGCGGCGCCCTGCTGGTGCTCGAGGGTGAGGAGCACAAGACTGGTGCGGAGCCCGACACTCGCGGACGCCATGAGGTTCTCGAGAGTTGGTGGCGCCAGCATCTGACCATCACGTCCGTCGACTACCGCTGGTCAGCACAGGACTACATGTCCCCGGACCGGGTTCCGTTCGTGGGCAGGGCCAGCTCCGCTTCGGACGGGGTCCTGGTGGCCACGGGCTTCAGCAAGTGGGGGATATCGGGAGGTACGGCAGCGGCGATGCTCCTCTCGGATCTGGCGAAGGGTACGGTCAGTCCGTGGCAGCCCGTTTTCGAGTCGACGCGTTCTAAGACTTCCTCCTCGGCGTCGACACTCATCAAGGAGAATCTCGGCAACGCCGTCGCCATGGTTGCCGATCGGGTCTCGCTCGGGGGCTCGTCCTCCGTCTCCGAGTTGAGCCCGGGGGAGGCCGCCATCATCAGGGACGGCGATGGCACCGTCGCCGCATACCGGGACCCTGAGGGCACTCTTCACACCGTCTCGCCGGAATGCACCCACCAGGGGTGCCAGGTCACCTGGAACTCCGCCGAGACAAGCTGGGACTGTCCCTGTCACGGCTCCCGCTTCGACCCTGATGGGACCGTCCTCGAGGGACCGGCGGTGCGGGACCTCGGACGCTGCTAGTTTGCCCCCACGAGGGCGAGCTGGACGCTGACGTGGTCACCTGTCCCTGGCATCAGTCGCGTTTCCGGCTCAGCGATGGGCACGTCGCGGGAGACCCGGCCACCTTCGATCAGCCTGTTCTCACTGTGCGCCAGCAGTCCGGCAGCGTCGAGGTAAAGCTCGAGCGACCGCTGCCCTGAACCTCGATCTGGCCACGAACCCGGGCTCACCAGCGCGCCAACCAGTCGTCGAAGCTGGTCTCCTCGCTGAATTGTGCGGCACCTCGGACTATGGCCATGAGTGAGGCCCGCGGCTCCCGCCCCAGCCTCTCGATGACACCTCGGTGGAAGGCTTCACAGGCCTTCCCGCTGAGCAGGCCGCGCCACAGCGGCAGGCTGGATATACCAGCGATCTGCACCAGGCCGTGTCCCAGGCAGTCGAGGCGTCGGAGGACCTCGCCGCCGGGACTGACCACCTCGGAGAGCGCCTCGCCGACCGTCGCCCCCCGATCTCCCACGATGGGACGGATCCAGAGCGATTGGAGGTCGTTCGCCTTCCAGTTCTGGGCCGGGTTATCCGCGGCGATCACGGGGATATTTGCCTCGGCTCGGAACCGTCCGGCGGGGGCGGCGGTGGCGCTCCTCACCGCTTCGAATAGGGCCTCGCCGCTCAGCGCCCGACTCGAGACGCCGAAGTGGTACGCGACGTCCACGTCCTCATTACCAAGCTTGACCGCGGCAACAGCCAGGTCCAGCCCGGGGCCCCGGTCGAGTCTTCCGTCTCCATAGAGGGTCTCCCCGCCGTCGAGGACGAGACCCTGCCAGTTGTCCCAGTCGTGGTACACGCGGGCCAGCAGGTCTCCGAGAGAGATCGGCGGGTAGCGGCGCGTACTGGCCCGGACCGCCGCCAGGGCGCGTTTCCTGAGGAGGCCGCTGGGCACAGCCCGGACAGCCGGAAGAATCTGCTCCAGTCCGCTGACGCTGCCGCCTGCCATCTCGTGCTGAAGGCTCTCCCAGAATCCCGGATAGCGCTGGTGCCAGAAGCGACGGATTGCGGCCACAGGCGTTCGCAGGTGTCCTGACGCGAAAGAATCGGTGAGGTAGTGCTGAGCGGCCGCCTCTCGGGCCAGAGCCTTGGTGATGTCACCACCGGTGGCACCCAGCCGGCAGGCCAGGTCGAGGGCGCGCTCGTGGAGCGTCCTGTAGGCCTGGGGAGCAGAGCCGAAACGGCTGGCGCGATGACGGTCGGGATCCGTGGGAGTCTCTGAGCCCCACGGAGAGACGAAATGGTCGCCGTTGGCGGCCGCAAGGGCCAGGAAGCGCTCCCGAACCACCGTCTCGACCGCACTGCGATCCTTCGGGCTCCCGAGTCCAGGGGTGTGGAGATGGCCGCCCGGGCTGACCCTAGGATCCTCGAATTCCTCGTCGAGCGTCATCACCCGAAGCGCCGAGATGATCTCGTCGCGGCTGTCCACTCGTTGTCCCTGTCCGCCAGGCACCTTCGCCAACTCGAAGAGGTCGGCGGTGCCGAGCACGCCACCGCCACGAGCTCGTCGCCAGCGATCTGCCTCCGCGGAGTCGGGCATGAAGAAATCGCCGCTGAGCGCAACCACGTCGCCGTGGGTCAGCAGAAATCGTTCGTCGGGAGTGTCGCCACCGAGGTTCACGAGCGCCGCGCCCGTGGCCGCATCGCCAACGGCACGGTGCTCGTGGGCCTTCATCCCGCACCGGTCCAGCCGTGCATCAGCTCCGCCGTTCAGGCTCAGCAGCCTGCCCAAGCGCGCGATCGCCCTTCTCCCGGACCCGCGCCGCCAGAGCGGAAACCGGCCGCGCTGATAACGGGCGCCGCCACGCCGAGGACAGCCGCATCGAGGATGCCTACAGCGCCCGCTGAGCGCAGAGGGAATAGAACTCGGAACGGAGCTGCGCATCCGCGTCGTAGTTGCCCCGCCAGTTCGTCGTCCTTGTGGTGGAGCTCATCTCGCGCACGCCGCGCATCTGGGTGCAGAGATGCGTCGCCTCCAGGCGTACGGCCACGCCGTGGGGTTCGAGAATCCCCTCCAGGCCGTCGGCCAGTTGCTGCCCCAGACGCTCCTGCAGGGTGAAACGGCGGGCGAAGAGCCGTACCAGCCGGGTCAGCTTGGAGATGCCGATGATGCGCTCGTGGGCGATGTAGCCGAGGTAGGCCTGGCCGAAGAACGGCAGCGAATGGTGCTCGCAGAGTGAGTAGAAGGGGATCGGTCCCTGGACCACCTGGCTGATCCGACAGTCCGATCCGCCCCGGCACTCGCTCGGGAAGGCCGTCACCAGCTTCTCGTCACCCTCGTATCCCTCGGTGGCGTCGAAGATCGCATGGAGAAACCGAGCCGGCGTCAGCGCCGTCCCCGGGGTTTCCAGAGACATGCCCATGGCTGTGAAGATCTCCGCGATGTATCCCGTGAAACGCTGCCACTGCTCCTCGTCGATGTCCCGGCGAGCGATGGCCTCCATCAGCCGGTCGTGCTGTGGGAGACGATCATCCGAATCGTCCGCACCCAGGGCCGTCAGACGATCCTGCTCGTCACGGCCGTGGTCAACACGCGTGGTCATGCTCTCCTCCCAGCCCTGAATCTTCGACGCCCGGTCTCTGCCAACGAGAGGCTGAACCGTCGCCTATTATGGAAAACATGCACGCGTGGCGTCTACGGCCACTGATTTTAGAAGGACATGACTAGCCAGAAGGCCGCCCCCGCTGACCACATCATCTCAGTCGGGGCTCTCCAGGAGCGGGTTCGCCGCGCCCTCTACGAATACGTCGTCGCTCAGGGCGGCGGAGTCAGTCGCGAGGCCGCCGCCTCGGCGGTCGGAATCAAGCGGGGTTTGGCGGCCTTCCACCTGGACAAGCTGGTCGAGAGCCACTTGCTCGAGGCCACCTTCCGTCGCCCCGCCGGTCGCACCGGTCCCGGCGCCGGCAGGCCGACCAAGTACTACAGCAGAGCCGCCGATGACGTCGCCGTCACCCTGCCGCCCCGAAGATACGAGTTGGTTGGGCAGATGTTGATCGAGGCGCTCGATCACCTCCCCAGGGGCCAGGCCGGGAAGGCCACCCGCCAGGCGGCCATGAAACGGGGGCATGATCTGGTGGGCAGGCTGGCCGCGCCGAGGGGAACACGCCGGGGACGAGAGCTGGCCCTCCTCATCCTCGGCCGTATGGGTTTCGAACCCGTCACCACTGGCGACGGCGAGGTCATGCTGAGAAACTGTCCATTTGGCGCACTTGCGGCAGACCATCCCGAGTGGATCTGCGAGATGAACGCCTGCCTCGTCCGCGGCATCATCGAGGGTTCAGGCGCCCAACTTGCGGCCAGCCTGGCTCCTGACGCCGGGAGGTGCTGTGTGGTGCTGCGCCGGCCGCAGCGCCAATGACGCCATCATCCAAGCACGCCTTGGTGGCCCGGGATGCCTGCGTTCGTGGGCCGTTCGCCAAAGTTCGGGGAGTGGCTCGCCATCAATTTGCTCCAGTGCTGAGCTAAGGCGGTGACGGCCCGGTAGCCTCGGACCGGCTCCGACAGCTCCGGGCACTTTGCTTGCCACAGGAAACTATAATGGCCCAGGGCCAGTGGGGAGGAGGGCACCAGTTGGACCGGCTGATCACCCACCGGATTCAGGGTCTCGACGGTTACGCGGAGGCTCTTCGGCTGCTGACCAATGCTCACGACGCCATCAAGATCGTCGTCGAGATAACCCCGTGACACGGTCGCGTGATGCTGGAGCCAGGCCACCTTCACATTGATGGACGACAGGCTCTGAACGGGTCGGAACGTGGCCGCGCGGGTTGGGCGGCGGGGCTGGCCGGCCGGCATCTTCGGAGCCGGCCGGACCCAGGTCATTCCGGCCCGGCGGGATATGCCACCTTCCATATGAGCGGCTCCTGAGGCTGATAGCTGCACGAGGCTCCGGTGCGGATCGATAGCTTGAGGTGCTGCCCCAGCTCGGGCAGGACGCTATCGATGCGGCCGATGACGTCACGGAGTCGCGCGGTCACGGCCTTCCGCGCCCGCTCAACGGTGTCGCCACCAAGTCCACGGTCGCGTCCCCCCAGCCCGGTGGCACGGCGCAACTCGTCGACCAGCGCTTCGCGCTCGGCTTCGACGGATGCCTTCCTGCCGATGTCGTGGTCCCTCTCGCTGCGTTCGAGCTCCTCGTCAAGCTCGGCCAGGCGCAACCTGTACTCCTCTCGGGCGCGCCTGTCGAGGACGGTACCGGTGGTGCGTTCCGGGACGCCCCGCACGCCGGCAAGCTGCAGCACCTGGACCTCGACACCCGGTTGCACGAGGAGGAGCGCAAGGTCGTGGAGCCCCTTGGCATCACGAAGCCGAGCAGAGCGACCGCGGAAGCACACCTCCCATACGTCGCCATCACAGCTGAGCGTGGCGGCGCCGCTGCCATCCACGCCCAGGGTGGCCAGGTGGAGCGTTACGCCGTCGAGACCAAGCGCCTGGGCGATCTGCTCGGCCCGCCTGCGGTACGTGTCGGCCGCCTTTCCAACGCCGTGGAACAGGGCCAGCTCGGCGCAGGTCTCCGCTTCCCACGCGCGGGCGCCGAGGCGCTCGTGGATGGTCAACGCTCGTGCGAGCAAGGACCGCGCGTCCTCCTGCCGTCCGAGGGTCGCAGCGAGGACGCCGGCCCAGTGGGCGTTGGCGCCCATGAAGCAGACGACCGCCCCGTTGACGGCGCAGGAATCGGCGATGTGGCTGAGCTCCGAGAACAACTCGCGACACAGCGGCAGGTCGCGCAGTGCGGCGGCCGCCGCGGCGAGGCCTCCGAGGAATACGGGGCGCAGGTAGGAGTGGTCGTCCCGCCATTCATCGAGGTCGAGCACGGTGTTCAGGCAGCGGCGAGCGGCGTCGAGCTCGTGGGCACGCGCATAGAATCCGGCCGCGACGGCATGCGCATGGGAGGGCACGCCGACCCACCAGCGGATCGCCTCCTCGGCGGTGGCGCACAGCCGCACCGGATCGGCGGTGGCCCGCGCGACCTCGAGGAGCTGTGACATCCGGACGTTCCCGGTGTCGGGCTCGCCGATGCGTTCGCCAAGCGAGGCCGCCTCGAGGAGCAGGGCGTCGCCCTCGATCACCCGTCCGTCGAGCAGAGCAAGGGCGGCTCGTCGGGTGAGCACAAAGTACCCATCGCGGGGCTGGCCGAGGCGTTGGGCCCCGTCGAGGTAGCGGTTGAGAACTGGACGGAAGGCGGGCGATCCCTCCTCCAGTAGGGCGTTCGCCGTCAACAGGAGGCCCTCACAGTGGCGCTCCTGGTCACCGGCGCGTTCGGCGACCGAGGCGATCTCGCGTGCCACCGCCACTCGCTCTGCGGCCCGGCCGGGAGTCCACAGCACATCGTGACGTGCGAGCAGGCAGGCGGCCAGGGTGACCGGCTCGTCGAGCTCGCGGGCCGTGCGCAGCGCCTGCTCGCTCAAAGCTCCGGCTCGGGCGCGCTGGGTCGGCACGGAATGGTTCAGCTCCCGTGCCAGGCTGGCGGTGAGCTGTGCCTCGAGACGCGGCTCCCTACCGGCCATCGCGGCGCAGGCCTCCTCGAGCACGGCGATGGTGTGATCCCGCGGCATGGCGAAGCGGGCGCCGAGTCGCTGGACGCCGAGCGCCACCCCGGCGATTCGGTCGGGGTCATCGAGTCGCACGGCGAGGGCGCGAGCCTCGCCGAGCAATGCCCGGGCCGGAGCGGTCTCTCCGCCGCGAGCGAGGGCATCGGCCTCGGCCACGAGCACGTCGGCCATCGCCCCGGCCGGTGCAACTACGCCGGCCGCCGTCAGTGCCTTGCGCGCCCTGGTCAGATGCGCGGCGGCCTCGACGAACGCTAGCCGGCTGCGGTCGGCCGCGGCGGCCGCCATCGCCCACCGCAGCGCGAGCTCCGGACCGTCGATCGACACCGCCGCGGCGAGGTGACGGGCAACGTCACCGGCGATCACGGACGCGCCGCGCTCGCTGCGCCTCACCATTGCCGTGCCCAGGCGGTGGTGGAGAGCTGCCCGCTCAGACGCGGTCAAGCTGTCCGCGATCGCCTCCCGGAAGAGGTCATGGGCGAAGCGGATCTGTCCCTCGCGGTCGCGGAGGAGCACGCCGGCACGGACGGCCTCCTCAGCCAGGGTGCCGGTCTCCTCGGCGGTCAGCCCGGCCGCGTCGGCGTTGAGATCGGAGGCGAACGTGTTGCCGGCCAGCGAGGCGATCTCGAGCAATCTGACGCAGGGTGGGCTGAGACCCGCCAATCGGGCGAGCACCGCGTCCCGTACCGCGGCCGGCACGGGTTCCTCCTCTGAGGAGCTGGACACCAGGTGGGCCAGCTCCCGGACAAAGAGGGGGTGACCTCCGCTGCGGCGATGGACGTTCTCAGCCCATCGGGTGGCGGCCGGCTCACCCGCGGCCCCGCTCACCAGCAGCCACACATCGTCGGCGGAGAGTCCGTGGAGCCGGATCGCATCCGCGCGCGAAACGAGCTTTCCCATGAGCGGCGCCATGTCACCCCGGAGCTCGTCGTGTCGGTACGCGCCGAGAAGCAGGAGCCGGACGGGACGATGTGGCCGGGCGACGAAGTCCAGGAGCTCCAGCGAGGAGCGGTCGGCCCACTGCAGGTCGTCCAGCACCACCACGAGCGGTTGACGTCTCGCACGCCGCTCCAGGAGGGAGGCGATGGCGTCCAGAAGCCGGAAGCGCGCCCCCTCGTCGTCCGCATCCGGTGGGGGAGGTGCACCCGGCATTGCCAGCTCCGGCACCAGACGTGCCAACGTGTCACGATCACCGGTGAAACCGGGCTCGTCCGGCCCCGCGGTCAATATGTCCCGCAGCACCTGGACCCACGGCCAGAATGCAGGCGCGCTGGGAGAGTCCCAGCAGGTGCCCCACGCCACCGTCGCGCCGCGCTCCTTCGCCATCTCCGCAGCCCTGGCCAGCAGCGAGGTCTTGCCGATCCCCGCCTCGCCGCTGACGAAGATGATGCCGAGAGTCCCGCCCATGGCCTCGTCGAGCGCGTCTCCCAGGCGGCGCAGCGGCGCGGCGCGGCCCACGAAGGAGTCGGTCATGGCGGAATTGTGGATGGGCGAGAGCTGTGCCGGCGGCCGTCTGGCGGCATTGCCAGGCGACATCTGGCGGGATCGCCCTCAAGTCTGGCGCATAAAGGGGTGATGGGCAACCCAGCCCCCGCGTTTCAGGAGGTGGCCTCAATGACCACAGCGAGCTTTGACCCCGGCAAGTACAAGGTGACGACCCGTCAACAGTGGGAGGATGCCGCCGAGCGGTGGCACCGTTGGGGTCCCGCGCTCGAGGCCTGGCTGGGACCGGCCACCGACCGCATGCTCGACAGCGCCCGCGTGGCACCGGGCAGCCGTGTGCTGGACGTGGCCGCCGGTGCCGGCGGCCAGTCGATCGCGGCGGCCCGCCGGGCCGGCTCTGGCGGTCATGTTCTGGCGACTGACATCTCGCCGGCAATCCTCAGGTACGCGGCTCAGTCGGCAGAGGAGGCGGGCTTGACAAATGTGGAGACCCGCGAGCTCGACGGCGAGGGCCTCAAGGTAGACGAGGGTGCCTATGACGCGGTGATCTCGCGTGTCGGCCTCATCTACTTCCCTGACCAGCAGCGCGCGCTCACGGGGATGCGCCGTGCACTTCGACCCGGGGGCCGGGTCGCGGCCATCGTGTACTCGACGGCGGCACGCAACGAGTTTTTCTCGATTCCGGTGGGGATAATTCGACGGCGCGCCCAGCTCCCACCTCCGCTCCCGGGACAGCCGGGGCCCTTCAGCCTGGGCAATCCAGGTGTCATCGAGCAGGTGCTCGCCGATGCCGGATTCGGTGAGATATCGGTCGAGGCCGTCGTCGCCCCACTGCGGCTGCCCAGCGCCGCCGAATGCTTGCGTTTCGAGCGCGAGTCCTTCGGGGCCCTGCACCAGATGCTCGCCGGTCTCAGCGAGGCGGAACGCGAGGAGGCGTGGCAGGAGATAGGCTCCGAGCTGCGACGCTTCGAGGGCCCTGATGGTTTCATCGGTCCCTGCGAGCTGCTGGTCGCCGGGGGCACGAGATGACCGGCAGCCGGCCGTCGGGGGTGGTCGCCGCCGCCGTCCAGGCCACGCCGGTGTTTCTCGACCGTGACGCCACGGTCGACCGCGCCTGCGGCCTGGTGGCTGAGGCCTCCGCCTACTCCCCACGGAGTACGCGGCCGCCTGCCCCGTGCGGACGACCGCGGGCGACGCCCGGCGCACTCGGGTCGAAGACGACCGCGGCGTTCCGCAGAGAGCCAAGCTGCTCATGCAGAAACCACTGGAGCGCGGCCCACCGGTCGGCGATCTCCTTCGCGGACCGGCCCCACACGCGTTCCACACGATCGCCGACCATGGTGGCGATCGACGTCGAACTACCCCGGTCAATAGCTGAAGGTCGTCGCCCCTGCGTCACCGATCCACGCCCACATCGGGATGGTGCCTTGCAGCTCGGCGCCCCTGATCAGCGTCGCCTTGTCGAGCTTCTTTGCGTCGAAACAGATGGGGCACACGTAGTATCGTCCGCCGGCGCCTTCGTAGCGCTTCATCAGGTCGGGCAGCGGCGGGCAGCCGCTGCAGGCGACGCCGGTGGCGACGCCCTCGACGGCGAGGCGGACGGCCTCCTTGGTGAGGAACATGAGTGTTTCGCGTCCAGACTCGGCCGCACCGACCGCGACGAGGAGGGCAACGGTGACCTTCTCAGAATCCTCCAGCCCTGTGGTCAAGCTGACGACTGCCTTGGTGGCCATGTGCCCTACTCCCTGTCCCGTCGGGGACGATTCGACCGGCGGGTGCCTCCCGGCGTGAGCCTCGCAGCCACGTCGAGCGATTCGCACCGCCCGCTCCGTTGATGATCACTGTGGACGATAGGAGCGGCAGCCGCGGGCGTCGTCCGGGGTTTCCCCTACAAATAGAGGGGCTCGAGGGTGTCGAGCAGGCCGTACTGCATGGCGAACAGGGTCGCTGTCGACCGCGTTGAAGCGCCCGTCTTGGAGTAGATGCGTTCGATGTGGGTTTCGGCCGTCTTGGGCGTGATGGCCAGACGGCCGGCCACCTGGCGCGTGGAAGCGCCCCGGGCTATGAGCATTAGCACCTCGATCTCCCGCGGGGTGAGTCCGGCCGGCCCGCTGAGGCGCTTGCCCCGGCTCTGGCCCGCGGCCGCCAGGACAGCGTCGACGGCAGCGGGGTCGAGGCGGCCGGCGCGGACGTCGGCGCGCAGCTCCGCCGTGGCCTGCTTGGCTGTCATCGCAGGGCGGTACGGCCGGGGCTCGATCATCGCCCGGTAGGCGCAGGCGGCAGCGAGGAGCCGTCCCGCCACGGGGATGGCCGGCCCTGCCAGGCCGCGGTGATAGCCGGACCCGTCGCAGCGCTCATGAGTGAGCGACGCGACGGCGCCGAGCCTGGCAAGAGCCACGGGGCGGGCCAGCATCCGCTCCGTGTAGTACGTGTGCATGCGCATCCGTTCCCACTCCGACGACGACAGAGGTCCGGGCTTCTCGAGGATCGTCGCCGGGAGGCCATGTAGACCAACGTCGTGCAACAGTGCGGCTCGGTGCGCCGCCACGACATCCACTGGTGGCAGGCCGGTGTCGGCCGCAGCCCGCGCGACCAGATCGCCAACCCCTCGCGAGTGGCCGGCCCGCGACGGCGACCGGAGGTCGGTGAAGTCCGCCATCGCCTCAATGGCAGCGTCGAGCTCGTGCTCGGTGAGCCGACGCTGCAGCGCGGGCTCACCCCCGATGAACGCGTCCCAGTCGATCTCAGTCGACGGATCGCCAAGCACGTCGGGCGCGACACCGCAGAACCCGTCGACGACAGCAGGATCGAATTGCGTACCCCGACGAGCGCGAGCCGTCTTCAGCGCGGACTCAGGCCCTCCGGTGCGGTGGTACACCTCGACGACGTCGGCGAGGTGCAACAGCCGCATCGGGAACGCGATCGCCTCGCCCCCGACATCGCCCGGGACACCTTTGCCGTCCCAGCGGGTGAAGACCTGCTGCAAGGGGCCGCACACCTCCGCGCCGAGCCCGAAACGCTCCGCCATCCGGGCCGTGGTCAGGCAATGGGACAGCAGGACGCGCTCGACCGCCTTCCCTCCCGTGGCAAGTAGACCGGCGCCGAGACGGATACGGTGGAGCGCCGGGCTACCGACTCCGACGTGTCCAAGCATGAACCGGAGCATGGGTAGACCCGCCAGGTCCCCGAGGCGGCTGTCGGCGCGAAAGGCAATGTCGTCACCGAACCAGGCCGCCAGCTCCGGGGTGTCGGCCACGCAACCCACCCATGCCAGCGTGGCCGCGTAGTAGAGCGCGCCGCGGTCACCTGGCTCGAGGCCGAGGTGATCGCCCAGACGTGCTGCGATCACCCACGATCGCAGCACGTGCT
>JBHELP010000120.1:0-10191 GCA_046263035.1 Candidatus Dormibacteria bacterium
CGCTGTGCATGGACAACGACACCACCATCATCGTCTTCGACCTGCTCACCGATGGCAATATCGAGCGGGTGATCCTGGGAGATGAGATCGGCACACGCGTGGAGTCCGCGGAGACCGTTCATGAGCGCTGAGCACGGTGGCGACCGGGCAGCATCCGAGAGCATCGACGAGCGCCTCGGTGACGCCGAGGTGCGCATGGCCAAGGCCATCGAGGCCCTGCACAAGGAGTTCCGCAGCATCCGCACGGGACGGGCTTCACCCGCCCTCGTCGAGCGCCTGCAGGTCGAGTACTACGGCGCGATGACGCCGCTCCAGAGCCTCGCCACCATCTCCGCCCCCGAGGCCCGACAGTTGCTCATCCAACCCTATGACAAGAGCTCGATCGGGGCCATCGACAAGGCAATCCAGCTCAGCGACCTGGGACTGAACCCCAGCAACGACGGCCAGGTTCTCCGCATCACCATCCCTGCGCTCACCGAGGAGCGCCGCCGCGAATATGTCAAGGTTGTCCATCGCAAGGCTGAGGATGCCCGGGTTGCGGTGCGCATCATTCGCCGTGACGAGCTGGAGCACATCCGCGGAATCGAGAAGGACGGTCATGTGAGCAAGGACGAGATCGAGGTGAGCGTCGATCGGCTCCAGAAGATCACCGACCAGTTCGTGGGCCGGGTCGACGAGGTCGCCCGAGCCAAGGAGGCGGAGATCCTCGAGGTGTGACGATGCTTCGCCCGCCCGCCCCTGCCGCCATACCTCTGCCGGCCCGCCCCGAGTTGCCCCGGCACATCGGCATCATCATGGACGGCAACGGCCGCTGGGCCAAGGCTCGCCACCTCCCCAGGGTGGCCGGTCATCGAGCCGGAGTGCGGGCCATCCGTCCGGCCATGGAGACCTGTCACGAGGCCGGCGTCAACATCCTCACCCTGTATGCCTTCAGCACGGAGAACTGGTCCCGCCCCCGGACCGAGGTGGCCGCGCTCATGAAGCTGTTCGAGGAGACCATTGACGCGGAGATCGATGAGATCCATGCCGAAGGGATCCAGATACGGGCTCTCGGACATCGCGAGCAGCTCAGCGACCGCCTGCAGCGGAGGGTGGCCATGGCCGAGGAGCTGACCGCCCACAACACCACCGCCATTCTCAATGTGGCCATCAACTACGGCGGGCGCAGCGAGATCGTCGCCGCCGTCCGCGACCTGGCCCGGCAGGGGGCGGACCTGACCGGCCTCGATGAGGAGGCGCTAGGGCGTGCCCTCTACACCGGGGGCCTCCCCGATCCAGATCTCATCATTCGCACGGCCGGGGAGATGCGGATCAGCAACTTCCTGCTCTGGCAGGCGGCCTATGCCGAGCTCTACGTCACCGAGACGGTGTGGCCTGAGTTCGGACCGGAGGCGCTGCAGGGGGCCCTCGACGCCTTTGCGTCCCGGGAGCGACGCTTTGGCGCCGTCTCCGACCTGGCCCATCATCCGGCCGGCGTCGCCGGTTCGCCGGCAGCCTCAGGATGACACCGCCGCCTCAGACCGCCCACCGGCTGACGCAGGACATCGCCGTCGCTGTCACCGCCGTCCCACCTCGCCGCCCCAGCGGTGGCCCCAAGGACATCGCCGTCGCTGTCACCGCCGTCCCGCCTCGCCGCCCCAGCGGTGGCCTCAAGGACATCGCCGTCGCTGTCACCGCCGTCCCGCCTCGCCGCCCCAGCGGTGGCCTCAAGGGCATCGCCGTCGCTGTCGCCGCCGTTCGGCCTCACCGGCACACCGATGGCCGTGAGATGACCCCCTGAATCTTCGCCTGAGGGTCGTCTCCGGCGTGATCCTGGCCGGCCTTCTCCTCGCGGCGGTGTGGATCGGAGGAGCCGCCTTCTACGTGCTGGCGGCGGTGGCAGCCGCAATCGGCACCTGGGAGTATTCAGGTCTGATGACCCGGCTGCGGGCGGCGCCTCTGGACTGGGTGCTCTATCCTCTGGTGGGCTGGCTGCTCTACAGATTTCAGCTTCCCGCCCGCCTCCAGCCCCTGGAGCTGGGGCTCGGCGCGGGCATCTTCGCCGGACTCACGGCGTGCCTGCTCCTCCATCTTGGAGTCGTGCGCTGGGCGGTGTCCATGGCGGGATCGCTCTACATCGGCCTGACCCTTGGCTATTACCTCGCCCTCCTGAACTGGCGCCCCCATGACGGCCACTTCGGTTCCCGGCTGCTGACGACCATGTTCCTGGCCGTTGCCGCCTGCGACATCGCCGCTTACTTTGCCGGCACGGCCTTCGGGCGCCACCGCTTCTTCGCCTCCATCTCACCGAAGAAGACTGCCGAGGGTGCGGTCGCCGGGCTCGCCGGCTCGTCGGTGGTCATGTGCCTGATGGGACCGCTCCTGATCGGCATGGGGATCCTCGCAGCCCTGGGGCTCGGTGTCCTCATCGGCGCGGCCGCCCAGGCCGGCGACCTCGCCGAGTCCGCGCTCAAGCGCGAGGCGCAGGTCAAGGACTCCAGTGCCCTGATCCCCGGTCATGGCGGTGTGCTCGACCGCCTCGACAGTCTTCTCTTCGTCGGACCGGTGGTGTATGTCTATCTCCTGGCACTGCCGGTCCGCTGACCGACGAATGGCCTCTGCCGGTGCTTCACGGGAGGCTCGCTGATGCGGGAGGGCCGTATATTGGCTGTCACAGCCCATGGCGGCGTGTGCCTGCCGCCGGCGTTCACCGAGGAGCCCCACCGTTCCCACGACCAACGGACCCACGCAGGAGCATGGTGCCCGCCGCCGGATCATCCTGCTGGGCGCCACTGGATCGATAGGCCGTCAGGCCTGTGACATCATCGCTCGCTTTCCCGAGCGTTTCGAGCTGGTAGGTGCTGTCGCGGGAACGGATGCCGCGGGCCTCGCCGACGTGGTGCGTCGCTTTGGGGTGCCCAGTTCGGCGCTCATCGAAGCCGTCGAGGGGGCGTCGCCGCCCGAGGGCTGCGGCATCGGCGAGGAGGCCGTCTGCGCCGTCGCGGCTCAACCCGCTGACGTCGTTTGCGTGGGCATCACAGGAGCGGCTGCGCTGCTTCCCACCCTGGCGGCCATCGACGCCGGTAGCGACATTGCCATCGCCACCAAGGAGGTCCTCGTCATGGCAGGCGAGCTCGTTCGCCGCCGGGCCGCCGGCAGCGGAACCCGACTCCTTCCCGTGGACAGCGAGCACAGCGCTCTCTGGCAATGTTTGCGGGGCGAGGATCCCGCCTCGGTCGCCCGTCTGGTGCTGACGGCGAGCGGAGGGCCGTTTCTGGGCCGTCCCGTGGATTCCCTGAACGGCATCAGGCCGGAGGAGGCACTTCGGCATCCAACCTGGAGCATGGGCCCCAAGGTGACCATCGACTCCGCCACGATGATGAACAAGGGTCTGGAGGTCATCGAGGCTCATCACCTCTTCGAGGTGCCCTATGAACGCATCGACGTCGTCATTCACCCGCGTAGCATCGTCCACTCCTGCGTGGAGTTTCTGGACGGCGCCACCATGGCGCAGCTCGGCGTTCCCGACATGCGTGTGCCCATCGCCCTGGCCCTGAGCGGGGGGCGGCGCCTTCCGGGGATCTGCCCCGCGGTCAGCCTCACGGAAGCCCCCTTGGAGTTCCTGGCCGTCGATGGCGAGCGCTTTCCCGCCGTAGGTTTGGCTCGGTGCGCCGGTGAGAGAGCCGGCGTGGCGCCGGCCGTGCTGAACGCTGCCAACGAGGTGGCGGTGGAGTCCTTCCTGGCCGGACGCTGCCGCTTCTCCGAGCTGATTGAACTCGTCGATGACGCCGTCAACGCCGCCGATGTGGTCGCCGACCCGTCGCTGGACGACATCCTCGCCGCAGATGGCTGGGCTCGGGACCGGGTACGGTCCAAGACTGCGGCGACGACCGGGCTCAGCCGCCGATGACCGTGGTGGCCCTGCCGTGATTGGCGCCGCCCTCGCCGGCCTCGGCCAGGTGGCCGCGTCCGCTGCCGGCCATGTTCGGATGGCGGTCGCCGATGCCGGCCTGAGCCAGATGGCGGCAGCCGCCGCCGGCCTGCGCCAGATGGCCGCGTCCGTCCCCGGCCATGTTCCTCTCGGGGCCTCCGCTGCCGGCCACAGTGCGGTCGCGGCGATCGCAGCGGCCATCGGCGGCCTCCTCGACGCCGGGCGTACGACGGCGGAGATCATCCTAGCGGCCGCGCTGGTGCTCTCGATCGTCATCGTCGTCCACGAGGCGGGTCACTTCCTCTTCGCCAAGGCCTTCGGCATCCGGGTCGACGAGTTCGCCCTGGGCTTCGGCCCCAAGCTGTTCGCCAGGCGTCGTGGCGAAACTCTCTATGCGGTGAGGGCGATCCCTGCCGGCGGCTTCGTGCGCATGGCGGGAATGCTGGGACTGGAGGGGGAGGCCGATGCCGGCGACCGCAACTTCTATCGCGCCGGTGTACCCAAGCGGGTCGTCGTGATGGTGGCCGGCATCATGTTCAACTTCCTCTTCGCGGCACTCTGCTTCGCCTTCGTGCGGGCGGCACCCACCGATTCGCACATATCTCCGTCTGAGGTGGCTTACCGCGCCGGTCTGCGTGACGGTGATGTGATCACCGCTGTGGATGGCAGGCCGGTCGACCGCAGCAGCGTCGAGTCGATCGCTCGCGATCTGCACGTCGCGACCGCCGCCGCCAGGGGTGCGCCGATGACGGTCGAGTACCGGGACGGCGGCGGTCACCAGAGACGGGTGACCGTGACGCCCGAGCTCGTGCTCTCCAATGGGACGGCCTCTGAGGCCGAGGGACCGCCACTGGGCAGCCTGGTCGTCACCGAGGTGAACGGCCAACCGGTTGGAAGAGGGGAGCCGGCCGCTCTCCTCGGCGGCGGAGGCCCAGTGCGGGTCAGTGGGTTTGTCCAGGGCACGGATGGCCGTCAGACGTTTCACGACTCTCCGGTGACCGGGGTGGGCGGCGGCGACACTCCCGCGGTGGGCTCCCGGCAGGCTGCCTGGCGCCTTGGCTACAGCCCGGGTGTCGACGGTGAGTCGCTGCCCGCCGCCGTCTCCGGCGGCTTTCAGGACGTGCCCAGGACCATCGGGGGTATGGCCGGCGGGATCTATCGCCTGATCACCACGCCCTCGGCAGGCGGCGTGACGGGGCCCCAAGGACTCTCCGGCCCGGTGGGGATCGCCTTTGCCAGCAGCGAGAGCGTGCGCCATGGAGTTCCCACCTTCGTCGAGTTCCTCGCCGTGATCAGCGTCAGCGTGGGCTTTCTCAATGTCCTCCCAATCCCCTTCCTCGACGGGGGGCGGATCGCCTTCGTCCTGCTCGAGGCGGTGCGGCGGAAGCGCATGGAGCCACGGCGGGAGGCGATGGTCTACGCCGCCAGCCTGGCCTTCATGGTGATCTTCGCGCTGTACATCACCATTGGCGACATCAACAAGATCCCCGATTTCCTGAGAGCTCGATGATCCCCCCCAACCGTCGCCGCACCACCCCGGTCAATGTGGGGGGCGTGATCATCGGGGGAGCTGCGCCGGTCTCGGTGCAGACCATGACCAAGACCCAGACCGAGGACGTCGCGGGCACGCTCGGCCAGATCGAGCGGGCGGCACAGGCCGGCGCCGACATCGTCCGGGTCACCTCCGATACTCGCGATGCCGCCGCCGCCCTGCGCGACATCGTCCGCGGATCACCGGTGCCGCTGGTTGCTGACGTCCACTGCGACGCGCCGCTGGCCCTCCTTGCGCTCGAGGCCGGCATCGCCTGCCTCCGCCTGAACCCAGGCAACATCACCGATCCTGCCAAGGTCAAGGACATCGCCGTCGAGGCCAGGGATCGCCAGGTCCCCATTCGTATCGGCGTCAACTCCGGCAGTATCCCCCGTCGCAAAGATCTTGATCGGGGACGGGGGGGAACCGTCGAGGAAACGGCTGAGCGCATGGTGGAGGCGGCCATGAGCCATATCAGGATCCTCGAGGACCTCAGCTTCACGCTCATCAAGGTGTCGCTGAAGGCCAGCGATGTGCTGACCAACATCGCGGTCAATCGTGCCTTCGCAGCCCTCGGCAACCGCTATCCGCTTCATCTCGGACTCACCGAGGCGGGCCCCGTGGAGAGCGGCAGCATCAAGTCCGCCGTGGGCATCGGCGTGCTGCTTGCCGAGGGTATTGGCGACACCATCCGCGTCTCACTGGTGGGCGAGCCGGAAGAGGAGGTTCGTGTGGCCAGGCAGATCCTGGCCACCCTGGACACCCGCGGCAGTGGCCCAAATCTCATCGCCTGCCCCACCTGCGGCCGACTGGAGATCGACATGGTTCCCATGGTCAAGCAGGTCGAGGAGGCGCTCACCCACGTGAGGCGCACCATCAACGTCTCCGTCATGGGCTGTGTCGTCAACGGGCCGGGCGAGGGGATGCATGCCGACATCGGCGTCGCGGGCGGTCGCCAGAAGGGCATACTGTATCGACGCGGCGAGATCATCGCCACGCTGCCGCAGACAGAGCTCATCGACGCCCTCCTTGGGGAGCTGCGGATCATCGCCGCCGAGGACGAGCGGCTCATCGCCGCCGGTCGACCTCTTCCCATCGGACTTACCGTGGAGGAAGGGGCGCCGGCATGACCATGTGGGCCTGGGCGCTGTGCCTGGCGCGACCGACGTTGCCCCCGGAGTGCCGGCAAGGGGCCCCGGCATGACCCCATGGGCCTGGGCGCTGTGCGTAGCGCGACCGACGTTGCCCCCGGAGTGCCGGCAACGGGTCCTGGCATGAGCCCGTGGGCCTTGTCACTGTGCGTGGCGTTCACGGTCGCCGTGTTCGGCGTCCACCCACTGTTGATCAGGCGGCGTCGCGGCTCGTCGGGATGGCTGCCAACACTCGGCAGAACGCGTTCGGAGCGCATTGCCAACATGCTATTTCTGGCTGGCTGCGGCCTCGATCTCCTTGGTCCGGTGCTGGTGTTGACCGGTCGCCTCGACCCTGTCGGCGGCGTCGACATCATGCCCATGCACGCCGCCGGGCTCGTCGTCTTCGCTCTGGCGCTTCCCGTCACCATCATCGCCCAGCGGGACTTGGGTGGGGCATGGCGGACGGGGATCGACCCCACCACGGCCGCGCCGCTTGTGACCACGGGTGTATTCACGGTCGTGCGCAATCCGATCTACACCATCATGGTGGCAACATCGTTGGGGGTCGCATTGCTCGTTCCCACCATCGTCTCGCCGCTGGCCCTGGCCGGTTGCCTCATCGCCATCGAGGTCCAGACCAGACGGGTCGAGGAGCCGTTCCTTGAACAGCGGCACGGTGGCAGCTACCGCAGCTATGCGTCCCGCGTTGGCAGATTCGTGCCGGTCCTCGGGCGCCTTCAGACACCATGGTGAGACGATGCCGGTCGGCTTAGCCGTGCGCGGCGACGCGGGATCCAGACCGCCCGCGTCGTCTTCTACTTCGGGATGCGGGACGCCTGACAGCCTGACAACGGCAGCCGGCCTCACAGCTGCCTGCCGGGTCCGGGACGTCGGCGAGACAGATTGGGCAAGACAACAGATTGGTGAAGAACAGACGGGTCAAGAACAGACGGTTCCAGACAGATGGGGAGTGTGAGGTCAGTCCGCTGCCGCCTCGAGTGCGCTCAGCGAGCTCCCTGCCGTCAGCACGACTACGCGTGCGTCACGCTTGTGGCTGGGCGCGAACGTCCTCGTACTGGCTCTTGACATACGAACATATGTGCGTATTATACAGGTATGTGTGATACGGCGGCGATGGGCGGCGATGGGCGTGAAGGGGACGAGTTGCACCAACTTCTGGTATGCGTCGCGGCTCTTCGTCGCCGCAGCCGTAGCGATCGAGCCCCGGCGGAGATCGGCGAGGGGCTGATCGCGCTCAGGCATGCCTGCAACCTGCTTGAGCTGGAGTTCTCCGTCGAGGCGGCGGCCTTCGCGGCGAGCGACGAGTACGAGGTCCAGGGCGCGGACAGCCCGCTGTTCTGGATCCGTCACCAGTGCCGGATGTCCGGTCATGCCGCCGCCTCCGCCGTCTGTGTCGGCGAGCAGCTGGCGGCTCTGCCCCAGAGCCAGGAGGCCTTGGAGGAGCGGAGGATCGGCTTCGGGCACCTCTCCCTGCTGGCGAGCACGGCCCGGGCGGTCACGGCGTCGCCCTCCAGGCCCGCATTCGATGAGAGCCACCTTCTGAGCAAGGCCATGACGCACACCGTCAGCCGCTTCCGCCATGACTGCAGCCATGTCCGTCATGCAGCCGACGCGGAGGGATTCCTTGCCGAGCATGTGGACGCGGTGGAGGCGCGGTCGCTCTCGCTGTCTCCCACCGAGGACGGCGCCCTATTCATCAAGGGGTTCCTGGACTCCGTGGGAGGGGCGACCCTGCGCACCGCCCTGGAGCCCCTGGCCGGCCGTCTCGGAGCCGATGACGATCGCTGCCGCGACCGGCGCCTGGCCGACGCCCTGGTGGAGCTGGCCGGGCACGGGCTCGACGAGGGTGTGGTGCCCCAGCGGGCGGGTCAGCGCCCCCACCTGCAGGTCACCGCCACCCTGGAGACACTGCGGAGACTGACCGGGGCACCGGCCGGTGAGCTGGAATACTCGGGTCCGATTCCGGCGGTCACGGTGGAACGGCTGGCCTGCGACGCCACCATCACCCGGGTCCTGATCGACTCCGAGTCCACGATCATCGACGTGGGCCGAGCCCAGCGCGTGGTGTCCGGTGCCACCCGCCGGGCCCTCAACACCCGCGACCGGGGCTGCCGCTGGCCGGGCTGCGAGCGTCCCGCCTCGTGGACCGCGGCACATCATCTGGTCCCCTGGGCGCGGGGAGGCAGAACGGATATGGCCAACCTCGTCCTCATCTGCCGGCGGCATCACTGGCTGGTACACGAATGTGGCTGGCAGCTCGCACCCGGCGCCGACGACGGGTTCGTGGCCATCCCGCCCCTGCCCCGCTATCAGTCCTGGGCACGGGCGCCGGTCCTGCCCGTGGGCTGAGCAGCACCAGCACGAAATGACCCACACGGGCTCTCTCCAGGCGACCCCGTGCCTTCCAGGCGATCGATGCCTTCCAGGCGACCCATGCCATCCAGGCGACCGGTGCCTTCCAGGCGACCCCGTGCCTTCCAGGCGACCCCATGCCTTCCAAGCGGCCCACCACGCCCTTGTGTCCGACCGTCCTCATCGCTGCCGATCCTGAGTCGACCGTCAATACGCGATGGCTTCCATGGGAGCGCGGGGGCCTTCGGGACCGCCGTCGCCAGTGATCAGAACCACTACGTCAGCTTCGCCGGTCACCTGGTGCGTCGAAGCACCGTCCGAGCGGCGTGATGGCCGCACATCCCATGCACCCCACCCCCGGGCGGTGTGGATGCGGAGCAGATGTACAGTCGTGGGTCCGGCGTTGTGTAGGGAGAGAGTCGGGCAACCGGCCGCGCAAACTGGTGGCGGAGATCCTGTACGCCACCACCAATATCACCGCCGCGGAGGTTTGCGTTGTAGCTCTCCAGCGCGGCAGGACCGCTGGTGTGCCGGGCGATGACGACGTCGCGGTACCCCGGCGCAAACCTCTCCATCTGACTCTCGATGGCCTCGGTCATGTCCCTCGTCGAGCCATTGGGAACATGGCAGTACATCCAGGCCGTGTGCTTGCCGGTGGGGGCGCGGGAGGCGTCGAAGAGGCTCTGCTGGGCGACTATCACGAATGGTTTTTCGGGCGGCCGGCCGGCCGCCACCGCCGCCTCGGAGCGCGCGACCTCGTCCATGGTCCCGCCCACGTGCACGGTTCCCGCCCTCCGGCATTCAGGAGCCGCCCACGGAATAGGCCCTGACAGAGCTGCATCGATCTTGAACACCCCGGGCCCCAGCGGAAATCGGGCCAGCCGGCGCCTGTATGCGGCGGGAAGCTCCACCCCGGTGATGTCCAACAGCTGACGAGGGCTCACATCGAAGAGCACAGACCGCGAGTCGGCGAGTTCGTCCAGAGCACGTACTGCCGAGCCGGTCCGCAACTCCCCTCCCAACGACCTCAAATGGGCCACAAGGGCATCCGTGAGGCGCTGTGATCCTCCGCGCACCATCGGCCAACCGTAGGCGTGACCACAGAGTCCGAGAACCAGGGCGAACCCCGCCGTGCCGGCGGTGTCTGCTGGAAGGAATGAGTGGGCGGCCATTCCCGCCATCAGCGCCCGGGGGGGCTCGGTGTCGAAGACTGCGCGGGCCAGGCCCCGAGCTGATCGGATCCC
>JBHELP010000121.1:0-4091 GCA_046263035.1 Candidatus Dormibacteria bacterium
GGCGGCCCCGCGCCCGCATCGCCCTCATCACGCTCGGTGTGCTGCTGGGGTTCGCGCTGTCCGGCGCCGCGGGAGCGGGCGTGTACTTCCTCCCAGCGATCAAGACCGCGTTCAGCGTGACCGGACAGAAGACCAATGACGGCGTGTCGGCTGAGGCGCCCGGAGCCGGGCAGCCGTTCACCATGCTCCTCCTCGGTTCCGACGACGACGCCAAGTTCGAGAAGGATCAACGGCTCACCCAGTCGATGATCCTGGCCAGGGTGGATCCCGGGAGCCAGCGCGTCACCATGCTCTCCATACCGAGGGACCTCTACGTGCCGCTGAGCAGTGGCGGCACCGACAAGATCGACAAGGCGTACTCCATGGGCGGCGCCACCCAGTCGATCCGGACCGTCGAGCGCAACTTCCGCGTGCGCGTCGATCACTACGCCTGGATCGGCCTTCGGGGGCTGGTCAAGCTCATCGACAGGGTCGGCGGCGTGGACCTGGTGGCCACCAACCCGGTGCTCGACGACTTCTATCCCGCCGACCTCAGCGGCGGCAATCCCTATGGCTTCGAGCGGGTCGCAGTGCTTCCCGGTCCTCAGCACCTGGACGGCATGCGGGCCCTGGAGTACGTGCGTTCCCGGCATGGCGACCAGCGAGGCGACTTCGGGAGGTCCGAGCGCCAGCAGCAGGTGCTCCTCGCGCTTCGCGCCAAGGCCAAGTTGCTCGGCGTCGCCGACCTGCCCGAGTTCGCCGGCGCGCTCAACGATGAGTTCACCACCGACATGTCGGTCACCGAGGCCAACCAGCTGCTACCCATAGCCGGGTCCGTGCCTCTCTCCAATGTCAAGCAGATCGTTCTCTCCGATCCCTACACAACCGAGACCACAGCGGGCGACCAGGATGTGGTCATGCCCAACTGGGAGCTGATCCGGCCCCTGGTATCGCAGTACTTCCCGCGCGGTGCCGGCGGAGGATGAGACGGGGCGCGATCATCGCTCTTCTGGCGGTGCTCATGGCCGGCTTCGGTCTCGGTGTCAACCGGTATCTCGCCGGCAACACCCGGGTGGACCAGATCAACGACAGGGCGGTCCGGCCTCCCACCGAGCTGCCCACCAACCTGGACCTTCCGGGAACTCTTGTGGTCGCTCAGCGGGGCAGGTTGTTCCGGCTCGCCAATCGCCACTTCACCGAGCTCGAGACGTCTGCAGCGGGACAGTGGATGCAACCGGCGTCGGCCAATGACGGGCGCCGCCTGGTGGTTGTCCGTCGCGACGCTCAGTCCTCGGACCTGTATCTCATCGATGCCGATGGCAACGTGGTCAGGCAGCTGACCCGCAATGCCGCCCGCGCCGTCGACCAGAACCACTGGGCGTTCTGGCCGCGGGTGAGCGGCGACGGAACCACGATCTTCGCCAGCCATGACTCCCCGAAGAACGGCTACGACGTCGACCTGGCGATATGGAGCGGGCCTCTCAACGGCAAGGCGCTCACGCACCGCTGGAGCTCCCCCAACCAATTCACCGGCGGCGACACCCACCCGGCTCCGCTGGGCGGGGGCGGCATCATCTACTCGCAGTACGCCATCGCGGACGGCAAGGTGTCCTCCCGGCTGGTCATGCAGAGGGCCCTGACATCGGAGGCACTCGGGCTGACCAATCCAAAGGACGACTGCGACCAGGCGGCGCTGTCGCCAGACGGCGATTCGGTGGCAATGGTCTGCTCTCAGGGCAAGCAGACCACCCGCCTCGTCGTCGGCCGGCTCACCGGGAGAACGCTGGAGAACCTGCGCGTGGTGGTGGCCGACTGCCTCTGTTCCGCCCCCGCCTGGGCGCCGGACGGCAGCGGAATCGCCTACGTCGCCCCCGCCGACAGTGCCGGGCACTTCCAGCTGTGGTGGGCGCCCACGTCTGCGGAGGGGGGGGCCCGGCCGCCGCAGCGCGTCACCAACAACCTGGATATCGACGCCACGTCGGCCCCCGCCTGGCTTACCGTACCGCCGTCCAGGGAGACATCCTCCCCCGGCGCGCAGAGTGCCACTCCCTCACCCTGACACGGTGAGGGATCGCGCCTCAGCCCGGCACGGCGTCCTGCCCCAGTGTCGTCGGGGACGCCGGAAGGCTAGGGCCGCGTGGGCAGGGCGACGGTGGTGCGCGACGCGGCGGTGTCCCGCGAGGATGCCGGCCTCGCCACGGCGGTGCCGGAGGGCGCCGGCGGGGCGGCGAGGTCGCGTGACGACGCAGGCCTGGCCGCCGTGGCTCGGGTGGATGCCGGCGGGGCGGAGGTGTCGCGCGACGATGCCGGTGTCGCGGACCCGCGGGAGCCGTTGAATGCCCTCTCCTCGTCCTGACCCAGGATGAGCCTCACGCCGCCTCCCTCGACAGCCTGTCCCCGCTCCACGGTCAGCCCGAAGTACTCGGCCAGCCAGTCCGCCGTCTGCGCGAAGCGGCCGCCACTGTCGTCGATCAATCGCGTGGAAGGACGGCTTCGCGCCTGACCGCCATCACGGGCGGTGAATCCGATCGCCCTGAGCAGACCGCCCCATCGCGCCGAGGCCGCGGCGCCGGCGCCGGTTCCGTCGATGATGCTGATCGGCGCCTTCTCGGCGACCACCCCTGGGTCGGGGAAGAGGTGCTCCATGAACCTCCCCACCGACCTGAAGCTGCGGTCATGAGCGTAGAGGTAGGCAGCATCACAATTGGCGGGGAAGCCGCACTCGTAGAGGAAATTGGTGTCGTCGAGGCTGAGCCGGGCGATGCTCTGGTGATCCACGCCCTTGACCAGGTCGTAAAGGGCCTCGGCATCACCGATCGCGAGATCTGTGGTGACATGATCGCTGAGGGCGTTGAGCAGGTCGGGGAGATGGCCCAGCCCACCCGCGCTGACCGCCTTCGCCTTGAGAGCCTGGAGCACCAGCTGCTGCCTGCGGCCGCGGGCGAAGTCGCTGCCCTCCCCGTTGTCGGTCGAGTGCCGAGAGCGGCTGAAGATGAGCGCCGTGGATCCGTCCATGTGCTGCCGTCCCGCCCTGAAGCGCACGGTCTTGAAGGCGCAGTCTCCGCCACCGTCCGACCGGCACTCCCCGCGGGGGTACTGCCGGTCGGTGAAGGAGTTGGGCACATCGACATCGATACCACCGACGGCGTCCACGCCATCCTGGAAGGCGGTGAAGTCAACGCCCACGTAGTGATCGATGTGGATGCCGAGAGCCTTCTCCAGCGTGGCGTTGGCAACCTTGGCCCCGGACTCCCGCGCCTTGGGATAGGTGTTGGTGCCCCCAACACCGGTCTGGAAGGCCTCGTTCACCCGTCCCCCGGCGGTCTGGCCATCGCCGAGCTGGATGGGGACGTACCAATCGCGCGGCAGGCTCACCTCGGCAACCTGGGGCGGGCTCTCCCGCCTTGGCTGTATGGAGACGACCAGGATGGAATCCGTCAAATAGGGCCCATCGTGTGGTGGACCGCCGTAGCCATAGAGCGCGATGTTGATGCGCCTGAGGTCGTTGATCCGCTGCTGCACGTCGGAGCCGCCCTTGCCCCGGAGAATGTCGAGGAGCGCCGCCAGCGGGTTCTGGTGGGTCAGTGCCCCCAGAGAAAGGGCCAACCTTGTCCCATACGTACCCGCCACCAGGCCGATCATGGCGATCATGGCCACGAGTGCCCGCTTGCCGGTCAACCAGTCCGGAAGGAGCCGGTAACCGGAGCGACGCCGGCGTGATCCCGGCAGTGGGGCGTACGCGTGAGGCGCCGGACGAGCCGGTCGCTGCACCAGGTGCGCGGGCACTGCCCGCAGGCGGCTGCCAAAGGGAGGCGCGTTGTCAGGAGGGTACGGCATGGGCGACCGGGGAAAGGTAACCCAGGATCCCGGATCGTGGTGCCACGCAGGATGATTTCCTACTGTGCTCGACGCCCTTGCCCGAGCGGCTCACCGCCGATGCCGTCCGGTCCTCGTTCTTGCCATTGCGACGGCGGTCGTGGCCGCCATCGTCGGAGGGCCGGTAACCGGTCTGCTCAAGGGCGGAGGCTTCGAGGACCCAGCGTCGGAGAGTGCCCGCGCCGCCGAACGTCTCCGCGAGGCGAGCGGGATCGACCTCAACCGGACGATCGTCG
>JBHELP010000122.1:0-2822 GCA_046263035.1 Candidatus Dormibacteria bacterium
ACACTTATGACCATCGAGAGGCCCGAGGCGGCGCTGTACAGGGCATACGAGGGTATTGCCGCCTACCTCGCCGTCCACCACGGAGGGGCGGTGCCATCCGGCGCCGAGCTGCTCCACTCCGTCCACAACCGGCTGGAGACCCGCCTCGAGCAGCACATTCGAAGTGGACGGCTGGAGGAGCTCGACCTTGGCTCTGCAGCAGCCGCCGCCTTTCGTGACCTGGGGTTGGAACTGGCCCCGGAGCACCTCGACGAGGTGGCCCGCCGAGAGCAGGAGGCGTGGTGGGAGGGAATCCTGGTGGCCCCGGGCACGGCTCCGACGCTGCAAACCCTTCGCGAGCGCGGCGTGCGAACGGGGCTCTGCTCCAACGCCCCCTACCGGTCAGCGACGCTGCGGGCCCAGCTGGATCACCTGGGGCTGGGCCCGCTGCTGGACAGCACGACGTTCTCCGGTGAGGTGGGCTGGCGAAAGCCCAGCCCCGCCATCTTCGAGGCGGCCCTCCGGGCCTTGGGAACCAGCCCCCGCACCACGGTGATGGTGGGGGACAGTGCCACCGCCGACGTGGGCGGTGCCCGCGCAGTGGGAATGCGCACGGTGCGCACCCTCCAGTATCGGGACGACCGGCCACCGGATGGCGACGCCGACGCCCTCATCGAGCGGATTGAGGATCTACCGCCACTGATCGCCGGCTGGGCCTAGACTTCAGAGGTCACGAACCAACAGCACCTCCCCAGCGATCACGGCGACTTCACGGAGTACCTCAAAGCCAGGTGCAGCGATCGTCAAATCTCGCTTCATCGCCTCGCCCTGCTCTGTGATCTGAACCAGATCTATTTCTACCAGGCGGTCAACAAGAACCGCGACAACCCCCCTCCCTGGGTGCTCCGGCGGGCGGCACCGCACCTCGGCCTGACCTATGTGGAGCTGCTGATTGCCGCCGGGTACCTCAGCGAGGCGGAGCTCCTCGAGTGGGAGGAACGCCGCCGCTGACAGCCTCCCCGCCTAGAGCCATCATCCACCTGGACCTTGACGCCTTCTACGCCTCAGTCGAGCAGCTTCGGCATCCCGAGCTTCGTGGCCGCCCCGTCATCGTCGGAGGTGGTGCAGACCAGGGCACGCGTAGATCGGTGGTGAGCGCGGCCTCGTACGAGGCCCGGCCATTCGGCGTGCGGTCCGCCATGCCCCTGTCCACAGCACTGCGCCTCTGCCCCACCGCGGTGGTGGTTCCCGTGGATTTTTCGGCGTACCGGGCCGCGTCGACGGCGATCATGAGCATTGCCAGGCGCTTCACGCCCCTGGTGCAGCCGGTGTCATTGGATGAGGCCTTTCTGGACGTCACCGGGTCTCAGACACGATTCGGCCCGGCACCAGCAATTGCAGTGGCGATCCGGGACCTGATCCTTGAGGAGTGCAGCCTTCATGCCTCCTTCGGTGTGGCCACATGCAAGGTCGTCGCCAAGGTGGCGTCGGATCTCCACAAACCCCGCGGCCTGGTTGTCGTTCGAGCGGGCGAGGAGGCCGCCTTTCTCGCCCCCCTGGCGCTGCGCCGGCTCCCCGGCCTTGGTCCCGCCGCGGAGCGCCGGTTGGCCGGCCTGGGTGTGACGACCGTGGGTGGGCTTGCCGCCTTACCACTCGAGGTGGTGGCCGGCAGGGTCGGGCGGGCAGCTGGGACCTCACTCTGGGAAAGGGCCGCGGGACTGGATGCCAGCCCGGTGTCCCTCCCCGGCCGTCCCAAGAGCGTCTCCCGCGAGGAGACGTTCGCCATCGATGCCATCGACCCCGACCGCATCCTCCGGCGCCTGAGGCAGCTCTCCGCCGACGTCGGCCTCCGGCTGAGGGCGGAGGGTCTGGCAGGTCGAACCATCGGCCTGCGGGTCCGCTACCGCGATTTCACGACCATCAATCGGCAGCTGTCGCTTCCCGACGCGGTCAACGGCGACCGCGCAATAGGCGCGGCTGCGCAGGAGCTCTACCGAAGGACGGTGTCGAGCGAACCGGTTCGGCTTCTCGGTGTCGCCGTCGCCGGCCTCCAGGATGCGCCTGGCACGGAACAAGGCAAGGGGAGCCAGAGGGAGGCCACCCTCGATAGGGCGCTTGACGCGTTGCGTGAGCGCTTCGGTGACACCGCCGTACGAAGAGGGACGTCGGACGACCGTCTTCGTGATCTGGACTTCCGGGGAAACGACCTCCGTCAGCCCTCGTCATCGAGGTAGGCCGTGATCTCCTCGTCGTCTCGAGCCCGTGCCGCCCTGATGAGGTCTGACACCAGGGCCACGCGCTCCGTGGACCACTCCAGTGCTGCGGCCACCTCCTCAGCAGAGGCTGGACGGTGGAGGCTGCGACGGAGCTGGATGACGGTGGCGTCGACACGGGCGGCGTCGATGGCGAAACTCTCGTCCGCTCGACGCAGGGTCTCGAGCCGCTCCATGCTCTCATCCAGTCGCCCCCTGACCTTCTCCCTGATGCGTGCCGGCAGGTCTTCGGGGTCGCCCTCCCCCGCGATGAAGTCGGAGACTGCGGCCACAACTGCCAGGGCCCCCTCCTGGAAGAGGTCCTCCAGTGATGCGGGCGCCCTGGTCCGGTCGACGGCCTCATCGAGCGCGATGCCGAGATGGTGCTCGGCCAGGCGGTGGGCAGCATCCCCTGAGGGGTCCTCGCGGGCGGCCAGGACGAGCTCAGCCAGGCACAGGGGGGTCAGAAGCCGATATCGACGTACCTGGGCCGCCAGAGCGTCGGCAGCGCTGTCACCGCCGGGGCCGACGGTCAAGCGCTTCTCGGGGTGGTCACCTTGCGGCCGAAACGGGCTGCCAGCTGCTCCACGG
>JBHELP010000123.1:0-7554 GCA_046263035.1 Candidatus Dormibacteria bacterium
CCTGCCACCTGGTCGTAGTCCCGGACCGCACAGAGGCTGACGCCGTGGGTGCGGGCCAGTCCGCTGATCGCGGCCAGGCTGAGCCGGGCGCCCGCCTCCGGGAGGGTGGCGGGAAGGGCGCAGACGGCTGTCGAGTAGCGGAGGCTGAAGGGCCGCCAGGAGTCCACGACGTCCGCCCATGGCACTCCCAGGGCGTGCCAGAAGGAGCCCCAGGACCGCGGTTCGAGGGTCTCGATCTCCACCCAGGCGCCGTCCGCGGTGGGGAATGGCGAGGTGAACACTGCGTCCGGCTGGAGCGCCGGTGGCTGCGGGTCCCCCTCGCCGCATCCCGCCCGGGCGATGTACTGGGAGATGAGCAGCGCTCCGGCCTCGATAACAGAGGTGGTGACGGCGGTGGTGCCGGTCCCGCGGCTGCATCCGATGACGGCCGCCAGCACCCCCTGGGCGGCCACCATTCCCGCCGCGACGGAGGCCACCTCGAGACCGAGGCGCCGGGGGATGCCGGCCTCCAGTCCATGGAGGTGCATCAGGCCCACGGCCGCCTGGACGATTGCCTCGCTGCTCGGCCCCTCCGGGTCTGCATCGTCGTGCGCCGACCACGTGATGCGGCAGTCGATGGGCCCGAGGGCGGCGTGCCGCTCCATCTCCACAACCCCGCACAGACCCCCCGCGTCGTCCAGCGTCACACCCTCCACCCAGGCGTTGTTGCCGGTGCTGTCCGGATCCGGTCCGGAGGTTCGCTGCCATCCCAGGGGAGCCAGGCGGCGCGCGCAGGTGGCCACGCACAGCGCCGGTCCGCTGAGCCGGACCTGTGGCATGTCAGCCGCGGACGTCGCTGGCCAGGTTCTCCGCCTCGACCACCATCCCGTCGATGGCGTCGACCTCGCGCCGCCAGAAGGACGGATCGGTGACCTCCAGACCGCTGATCCGCAGCAGGTTCTCAGTCGTGTCGGAGCCTCCTGCCCGGAACATGTCGATTACCGCGCGTGCCGATCCGGCCTCGGCCTCTGTTCCCTCCACCCCCGCGCCGCGGCCCTCACTGTGGCGTCGATGGATGGCATGAGCGGCGAGGTAGGCCACGGCATGCTGCGCCTCGTGCCCGGGTGCTCCCATGAGATGGGGCACGAAGCTCCACCAGGATCGGTAGGAGTCCGGCAGCTCCACACTGTCGCCGAGCATGGTCCGATGGGCCTCCATCCACAGGTCGGACATGGTCTCCGAGGAGAGCTCCCCGCGGGCACGCCGCTCCCGCTCCAGAGACAGCTCGAAGGTGGTCATGGCCGCATGGCGGAACACCATGTTCATCGCGCTGTCGAGGAGCACCATGAGCAGCTCCAAGCGCCGGCCGGCGTCATCGCTCGCTCGGATGAGATGGTGGAAGGTGAGCTGCTCACCGAGGAGTGACGCGGCCTCCGCCACCGGCAGGCCAGGCTGTGCCGAGAACAGCGGTTGCTCGGAGGCGAGCACGCCCCGGACAGCGTCGCCGATCTCGTGGGCCAGCACCAGCAGCGAGCGAAGCGTGCCCGTGTAGCTGAGCAGGACATAGGGATGAACGCCCGGAACGCTCACCGTGAACGCATGCGGGACCTTGCCCTCGCGGGGAGCGGCATCGATCCAATGGCGGTCGAAGACCTCGGTAGCGACCCGACCCAGCTCCGGGGAGAAGGAGGTGTTGGCGTCGACGACGATGCGGCGGGCCTCCGTCCAGGTGATGAGCTCGTGGTCGGGACGGATCGGTGCCAGCCGGTCACGGTCGTAGCGGAGCCGCTCCATGTTCATGAGCTGAGCCTTGAGCAGATGATGCCGGCGGCAGATGTCGTGACGGCTGGTCACCGCGGCCAGGCAGTCCTGGGTCAACCGGTCCGGCCCGTGCGGGTGCGCGCCGACTCCATCCCCGTCCTGGTCCCACCGGTGTGCGGGCCGGTCGGAGGACGGTGGCGCCGCCTCGGGCCCGCTCGACGCGCCCAGCTCACGTCGCAGCCGCTCCTCGCCGATGCGGTCAAGGGCGATGGCATTGATGGCGAACGCCCTGGTGTCGATATCGCGCTGGAGGGCGTCGGATATGCCCGCGGCCGCATAGCCTCGCAGCTCCCCGTCGGCCTGCTCGAGGAGCGCGAGCGCCTCCTCCAGGGCCAGTTGCCGCCCGCCGACGTGGATCCGGAGGGACGTCACCAGGGTGCTGAAGAGGCGTCCCCAGGCCGCCGCCCCGGTGAGCGACTTCTCGGTGATGATCCGCTCCTCCCGCTCGGTGAGCCCCTTCTCCCGCGCCTGCCACAGGGATGTCAGGAGCTGGCGGCGGCGTGCCAGTGCCGGTGACGCGAGGAGCTCGGTGCGCCTGGCCTCCCCGAGCGCCTGACATTCGGTGACGAAGAAGGCCAGGTCGGCCTGGAGCGACGCCGCCGTCTCCTGGGCCTGCCGCGGGGCCGCCACTCGACCGGCGTCGGTGGCGTCCGCGGCCTGCCGGAGCTGGGCGTGAAAGAGCATCCGCGCCACCGGCTCGATGAGTGCCTCCAGCTCGGTGATGGCCGCCGCGAGCGCCTCACCGTTCTTGTTCGACAGCGTCCCCACATGGCGGGAGCGGAAGTCGCGTACGCGCGGTCGCAGCTCATCAGCACTGCCACCGGCGCGCGATTCCAGGTCGCTGAGATCCCACACGACCCGCTCGGCGCCGGTCGCACGATCGTCGATCACGACCATCTGCAGAGCCGCACGCCGCGGATCATAATGGCTCGCACCTCGGCACCCGAGCCCCGCCGGCAGAAGGAGAGACCCATGATGGATCGTCGCAATCCCCTGCGCTGCATACTCCCGCCCGAGCTGCTCAATCGAGCGGCGCGTGGCAATGACGAGGCGGTGCGCACCGCAGCGCTCGACACCATGCGCATCGACCATATGTTCCGGCTGGCCCGGGTTGAGTCGGCGAGCCGGCGAGGTGGGGTCGAGGCGCGCCCGGTCACCTTCGGCCGCATCGGGGGCAAGCCGAATCGCACCATCTACGACCAGCAGCACCTTGAGGACCAGACGCCCGGTGTGGTTGCCCGGGCGGAGGGCCAGGCGCCGGTGAGCGATACCGCCATCAACCAGGCCTACGACGGTCTCGGCGCCACCTACGCCTATTACTGGGATCGGTTCCAGCGAGACTCGATCGACGGCCAGGGACTTCACATCATGGGGCTGGTCCACTACGGCCGCAACTACGACAACGCCTTCTGGGACGGCGCCGGCCACATGTTCTTTGGTGACGGCGATGGTCAGCTACTCACCCAGACGACCGCGGGCATCGATGTCATCGGCCACGAGCTCACCCATGGCGTCACCCAGCACGAGGCCAACCTGCAGTACTCGGGGCAGTCCGGTGCCCTCAACGAATCGGTGTCCGACGTGTTCGGCATCCAGGTCAAACAGTACGCATTGAAGCTGGACGTCACCCAGTCCGACTGGCTCATCGGCCCCGACGTCGTCGGTCCCGAGCTAAAGCCGGCGCTGCGATCGATGAAGGAGCCGGGCACGGCCAACCCCCATGACACCCAGCCCGCGGACATGGACCACTACATCCCCGGTGGTGACGTGCACGAGAACTCGGGCATCCCCAACCGCGCCTTCTACGTCGTGGCCACGACACTGGGCGGCAACTCCTGGGATGCCGCCGGGCCCATCTGGTACGCGGCGCTTTCCGACCCGGGCCTGCGCCCCACGGCCACCTTCACCGAGTTCGCCGCCCTGACCCTCAAGCAGGCTCAGAGCGCGTACGGCCAGACGGGTCGAGAGGTCGACGCGGTCCGGGCGGGATGGGACGCCGTCAAGGTGCCCCTCTGAGGTCACCGGCATGCTGCTCGAGGTGGTCCGCCGGGGCGGCCTGATGGGGATCGCGCGACGCGGGGCCATCGACACCGCCGCCCTCGGCGAGGCGGTCGCCGCTCCGGCCGATGGAGCCATCCGGGGCCTGCGCTTCGGTGCTGAGCCGGCGGCGCCACAGCACCCCGACGGCTTCAGCTACGAGATCACCGTGGTTGAGGGCGATAGGAGACGAACCGCCCGCCTGGACGAGGCGGAGCTTCCCCAGGAATTGAGACCCGTGGTCAGCGCGGCCTTGGCGAGGGCTGGTCCGTCCTGAATTCACGGTCAATGCCGTGGCTTATGACGCCTCAGCCGCGCGGGCGATCGCTGGATCCTCCAGCAGCGCCCTCCAGACGTCGGGATCGAGCCGCCCGGCCAGGTGTCGAAGGGCGATCTCCAACTGATCAACACGGGCGGCGGAGGTCTCCGCTCGAGCCTCGGCAGCCCGGGCCTGCAGGGCGATACGGAGCAGGGCGGTGCGGGTGAAGAAATAGGAGATGAAGGCGCCGCTGACCACGCCGAGGAGGGCGATCAGAGGTGTCCAGATCTTGAGCGCGTCGTCCACCGGATAGCGGGCGATGGCGCTGACGGTGATGGCGGCGACGAGAGCCAGAAAGCCCAGGGCGACCAGCGCCGATTGCCAGCCGATTCCGTCATTGCTCTGCATCGTCATCCTCCCACGTGGCCGCCGATTCCGTCATTACTTGTACGGTCACCTCCAGCTTGCCGACCGCGATGCTACCGCGGAATCGCATCGCCTGGACGGCGAGCACTGCCATCGGGTCACGGCGGCGCATGAGGCCACCTCTCACTACACTGTCCGCCCGGCTCGCGTCGCACACATGAGGTTGGCGGAATGACCCTCACCATGACGGCCCTCACCTGGGATGACCTGACCGAGGCTGAGCAGCGCGTGTGGCGGGCCGCCGAGGCGGGTGACCGGACCAGCCTCGAGGACACCGACTCCCGGCAGAACCATCCCGATCGTGGAGCCGAGTGGGCCGCGCCTCGCCAGGTGCGTGCCGCCGTCCTCGTCCAGCTCGTCACCGGAAGCGGTGTTGGCACGCCGGAGGTTCACCCGCGTGGCATCCGCCTCCAGGGCGCCCGGGTCACCGGTGAGCTGGACCTGGAGGGCGCCGCCCTGCGCTGCCCGCTGGCCCTTCTCGATTGCCATGTCGACAGCGTCATCAACCTCACCGACGCGTCGGCGCCATCGCTTCGCCTCAGCGGATGCCGCATCACCGGGATCATGGCGCGGGAGCTGGTTGTCCGGGGCGATCTCGTCCTCGACGACGGGTTCACCGCAACGGGTGAGGTGCGCCTGGCAGGAGCCAGGATCGGCGGGGATCTCAACTGCCGCGGTGGCCATTTCGGCAACCCTTCCGGTCCGGCGATCGATGGATATGCCCTCACGGTGACACAGACCCTCTTCTGCTGCGACGGATTCAGCTCGGAGGGTGAGGTGCGGCTCGAGGGAGCGCACATGGGGGGTGCCCTCATCTGCTCCGCCGGCCGATTCTCCGGCGGAGCGGGACCCGCCCTGCGCGCTGACCTGCTCAGCGTGGATCAGGGAGTCCTACTCAACGACGGTTTCGTCGCCGAGGGCGAGGTGCGGCTGATTGGCGCCCACATCCGCGGCCAGCTCGTCTGTAATGGCGGGCGCTTTCTCAACCCGGGAGGTGTTGCCATCGGCGGCGGTGGCCTGAACGTCGAGCGCGGGATGCTCTGTCAGGACGGATTCGAGGCACGGGGAGAGGTTCGCCTGGTGGGTGCCAGCATCATCGCCGAGCTCAACACCACCGGGGGCAGCTTTGTCAATCCCGGCGGCTGCTCGCTGGACCTCACCAGAGCCTGCCTCGACGGCGCTCTCTTCCTGCGCCCGGACATCTTCGCCGGATGCCTGGATCTGACTCACGCCCGCATCGGCGGCTATTACGACGATCAGGCCACCTGGCCGCAGGAATTGCACGTGGACGGGCTCACCTATGACTCGATCGAGGCCAAGCCGGACATCCGGGTGGCCGACCGCCTCCGCTGGTTGGGAATGAACAACGGGGGCGTCTATTCCTCCCAACCCTACGAGCAGCTCGCCACCGCGTACCGCCGCCAGGGGCTGGACGGCAGCGCGCGCGAGGTCTCCATCGCCAAGCAGCGCAGACGTCGCATGAGGGGGGGAGCGCTCGACCACATCTCAGGCAGGCTTCTCGACTGGACGGTGGGCTATGGGTACCGCACCTGGCTGGCGGTCGGCTGGCTGATGGCCTTGTGGGCCGTGGGAGCCTTGGTCTTCTGGCTTGCGGAGCATCAGGGCCAGATGCGCGCCGTGCGTCCCGACGCCCAGCCACCGTTCCAACCGCTCGTCTACGCGCTCGACGTCTTGCTCCCCGTGGTGAGCCTTCATCAGCGCGATTCCTGGAACGCGGAGGGCCTGTACGGAGGTGTGTTCGTCCTCTTCACGCTGGCCGGTTGGGTGCTGGCGAGCGCTGTCGTTCTCAGCCTCTCCGGGATGCTCAAGCGGGATTAGCCCGGGGGCCGCGCTAAGTTCCTGCCGGAGACTGGATTGCCTCAATCCCCCGGTGGCCTGCCCAGGCCGGCACCACCGCCACCAACACCGCGACGGCCGCCGATCCCCGAGCCCGTGAAGCATCCCGATGGACCGGGGGGAACGATGCTGAGGTTGGTCGCCTTTACCATGCCTGACGAGTCCCGAGTGCCCCCGGCCTGCACGCACTGGCCGACCGCGAGGTCGGAAACCACGGCGGGGGCGGATCTGCTCACCCGCACGGTGGTCGGCACCGTGATGGTCTGTGCCGGTCCCGTCGCCGGCTGAACGATGACGGACGTGCCGTTGACCGTGGTCACCTCACCGGCGGCAAACGCGAAATTGGCGTTTCTCCCCCCGCCCCCGGGGTTCGGTGAGCCACCCGGTCCGCCGACGGCCGGAGTGCCGTTCCGGCGGCCGCCGTCGGGGCCGAGGCCGCCGGGTCCGCCGCCAGGACGTCCCAGGGAGCAGGTGCCGTTCTGCTTGGCGCTGATCCGCACCACCTGGGCGGTGAGGCCGCCCGAGGCGTCCTTCTGGCCGGTGGCGACCATGCAGGCACCGGCAACGATGTCCGCCACCGTTCCCGTGCTGGTCTTCTGGACGGGCGTCGCCGGAGTTATCTGCACGGTGACGTCACCATTCTGGCTGTTCAGGATCAGGGTGTTGCTGTCGATCTTGGCCAGTTCACCGGCTGCGCCGCGCCGCCCCTGCCCCTGAGCGCCGTTGGCGGAACCCGGTGTGGGCGAGGATGCGGCTCCGGCGGCGCCGCAGCCGGCGATGAGCAACGTTGCGCCGGCGGCGACCAGCGTGGTGGGGACTTTCATGGTATGTCTCTCCTGGGGGGTGACGGAATGGGCTGTGTGGATCATTGGGCGCGCAGCGCCTCTATGGGTGCCAGTCGTGCCGCACGCGCGGCGGGGTAGACGCCGAAGACCAGGCCCACGGCGGCTGCCACGGCGACGGCGATGAGGACGGGTGTGGCGGTGATCGAGACTCCAATGGTGGTCACCCGGGGTACGATCACTCCGGCGAGCAGGCCGACGGCGACGCCCAACACACCACCGATGACGCTGAGGGCCGCGGCCTCGACGAGAAACTGACGCAGCAGGTCGCCCGGTGTTGCGCCCAGAGCCTTGCGCAGCCCGATCTCGGCGGTGCGCTCGGTGACCGACACC
>JBHELP010000124.1:0-3115 GCA_046263035.1 Candidatus Dormibacteria bacterium
GTTGCCGGGCACCGTGACCCTGGCGATGAGCGCCTCCCTGGTGAGGACGTGAATGCCGGGGCCGCCCACCGGCTGCGGTGCTGCGACCACTGCGCCGAGATAGTCGCCGGGCGGCTGTCCAGGCGGGATGGTGACCGTGAACGGATCGGTGAGCTCCTGGTGTGCGGGCACCTTGAGCTCGGGCGTCTTCACGTGGATCCACGCCCCCGCCAGATGTAGCGGCGCATCCTCGGGCGCCGGGGCGACACCGCCGCCCTGGGTGGTGATGAGGTCGGCGCCGTGGATGCGGAAGGTGATTGCGGCGCTGGTGAAGTTGGAGACGATGATGGCGTCGCCGACTGTTCCACCCGGAACCAGCGCATAGGAGAAGTGGTTCTTCTCCAGGGTCGTCTTGCCGGTGAGTGCCGCCCGAACGCCGTAGTCCGGCTTACCGGAGGGCCCCTGAGCCCCAACCTGCCCGCCGGACACGACGAGGCCCAGGGCAACGAAAACGGCGGTGAACCCCGAGTGGGCCCACCGCCGTTGAGAATTCGTGATCTGGCTCTTCCTTGCCGTCACTGTTGAGGTGAGGGCTGCTATCCGGTGATGGTGTAGACGATCGTGCCAGTGTACGCTCCCGCCGGCGTACCTCCGGGCACGACCACATCGGCCGTGCTGCCGGTCTGGGTGTAGGAGCCTGCGGTGCTGGTTGTCCCGGTGGCCACGGTCACCGGGCTCGACTGGGTGGTGCCGGGGGTGGTGTCGGTGCCGGTGAGGGTGCCGCCGGCTCCGGGAGTGAGGGTGCCCGTGGCCCCCAGCACCGGTGTGACGGTCGCGCCCGGGTTGATCGTCATGTTGGTGAAGTCGATGTGGTTGGTCAGGTAGCTCCAGTCATTCGAGGTGACCGTCACCGACGGCGCCACGCCGGCGCCCAGGGTGTCCGTGTAGGCGAGGCTGCCCAGGGCAATCCCCGAGGTCTTGGCACCCGGTGCCAGGTTGGTGACCAGGGTGGGCGGGGCTGTCACCGTCAGGATGCCCGAGATGACCGTCGCGTTCACGGCCTGGCTCGATGAGCTGGTGGCCGCCATCGCGGTGTTGACCGGTGAGGCGGAGATCAGCGCGGCTCCACCGATCGCGGCCGCTGTCAGTGCCACGACCCTTCCACCGTGCCGGCGCGTCGTCCTGGGTGACGAGTTGAGTTCGTTGGATCGCATCGGTGTTCTCCCTTGTGGACCGCTGTCGGGGCTGCTGTTTACGTTCGCGATCATGGTCGACCCATGCATCAGCCCATCGTATGAAGCGTCACGCGAAGGACACGATGAGGCGACAGCCTCTCCCGGGCGGCTCAGGCTCTCAGCTCCGCCAGACCGCGGCCTCGTCGACGAGCTCACCACGGAGCGACCCGAGAAGGCACCACCCAACTTGCTCCGAGGTGGGTAATGGATCAGACCGGCAGAGGCCAGGCCGGCCTGCGGAGCGCCATTCAGCCGGGGAGCCGGGCCAGAGGCAGACCCAGGGTCACGGCGGCACTGATCATGCGGACGTCGAAGGTGACCAATCGATCGAGGTCGGCGCCAAGTTCTCGCGCGGTGGCAAGGTGCAGAGCGTCGAGAGACCGCAGACCTGGAGGCAGCATCATGCCCGCCGCTCTTATGATCCGGTCGTTGACCCGGATGAGCTCGAATCGGGTCAGGACCTCCTCCCCCCGGCGTTGCACGCTCCGACCCAGCGCCAGAAGCGCGCGGGAAACCTCGACGCGGGCGAGGGCGCTGACGATCAGCGGTCCCCTACCACGCAGGTACCGTCGGAGAAACGCCGACTCCGGCTCCTCGACCACGAGTTTCACGATGGCTGAGGAATCTACATAGATGGCGCGATGGGCCCTAACGCTCGTCACTCCGCAGGCGTTCGAGAACTTGCGAGGGTGCCTCGTCGCCGCCGAGCGCGATGGCTTCCGGAAGGCCCTCGAGAGGTGCTGTGGCCGGCGTGACGTCGCCTGATGATCGCAGGCGGTCCAAGGGCCCCGGCTGCGGTGCCGGGGCGAGAACCGCAACCGGGCGACCCCTGTCCGTCACCTCGATGGTCTCGCCGGCTTCGACTCTTCTCAGCAGGGCGCTGGCGCGCTGTCTCAACTCTCGGATTCCCACGCTTGCCATGAGCTATTTGTAACACACCCGAAGTAGCCAACCGATGGGTGACGCCACATCGCCGCCCCTCCTGAGTCCGGCAGAAGCGTATCCCTACATCCAAATCGGACGTGGGGCAGATCAACGCCTGGAGCGGACGGACGATGCCCGTGAGGCTGCTCTGAGTGAGCCGCCACCGAGCCGGTACAAAACCGCTTTGGGGGGCTTCCGATGCAAGAGCCTTCCTCGCCCCCTCCTCCCCTATCGCCCGGTGAACTGCCGGATGGTGGCCATCAGCTCATCCAGGTAGGCGTCGCCGTCGCCGCGGTTGATGCCGTCGGTGACGCAATGGTGGACGTGATCGCGCAGCAGGATGTAGCCGATCTTCTCCAGGGCCGCGATGGCGGCACTCAGCTGGATCAGCACCTCCGGGCAGTACCGCTCCTCCTCCACCATCTGAGCGATGCCGCCGATCTGGCCGCTGACCCGGTTGAAGCGCCGGACCAGTTCCTGCTTGCCGGCCTGGTAGGCGCCCCTGGTGTTGGTCGTCCGCCGTGGCTGCGTCGGAGGGGCTCGGTGGACCGACCTTGCGCCAGTGGTCGCGCCCCGAATCTCCACTGAGGGTGACGCCTGGCCCTCCACGATCGGCCGCTCAGCCATGCTCATTCCGGCCGGTCCTGAGCACCCGATCCCCGCGATCCGGCGACCGCCCCGGCAGCCGACGCGTCGAAGCGCTCGGCGCACCCGGCGCTGCAGAACCAGTGATCGACGCCGCCGCGCCGGCGGTGCGCCGCGGCGCTCTCAGGCGACACCGTCATGCCACAGACGGGATCCACCACCGCCGTCGCCGTTCCCGCCGGCTGCGGGGCGGACACCGTCTCCGCCGGGGAGGTGGCCGCCTTGGCAAACCGCTCCGGATTGGCCGTGAACCGGTCCCGGCAGCCGTCGGAGCAGAAGTGATACGTGGCGTCCCCGTGGCGGGCGCGGGCCGGGCAGGAGGCCTTCTCAAC
>JBHELP010000125.1:0-13227 GCA_046263035.1 Candidatus Dormibacteria bacterium
CTCTCGAAGGCCACCACGAACTCCTGGTCGTCGAGGCCGAAGGAGTAGGTGGTATTGATCTTCACCGACGGGAAGCGATGGCCCATGGCGATGTGCTCGCTCATCTGCCGCTGGCGCTCCTCCTTGCCCAGCCGGTACCACGCCCTGGTCTTGACGAAGGGATAGACAAAAAGGTAGCGGCGGCCCGTCGGCGATATCACCAGCCGGTTGCTCCTGCCCTCTTGGCCGGCGTGCTCGTGCCTCTCCACATATGTGCTCCGCTTGGTCATGGCCAGGTAATGGTGGGGGGTCTCCAGGAAGGGCGCCATCCGGGTACGGTTCAGGGCCGCCGAGAGCTCATGGAAATGGGCCAGGTCGTCGCTCACCTGCCAGATCATGAGATCGGCGTCGCCCCTAGTTCCCACCAGGCTGTAGGTGCGCAGCACAACGCCCTCGCGGGCGGCGGCATCCTGGATCAGCTCGACGACCTCGGTGCGATCTCGGGCGCGCTCCTCGACAGGGCGGGCTCTCCACGCCGGCGCCACCCGCAGGAATGAGAATCGCACGAACTGGCGAGCCGTGGGGGTGGGCATGGCCGCGTCGCGCACGCTGGCGGGCGCCGTCGTGGACGTCATCCGGCCACCTTACCGCAGCACCTCGAGGGCGGCTCGCGACAGGGCCTCCACACCGACGGGCAGGCAGCGTTCGTCGATGTCGAACTCGGGATGGTGATGAGGCGCCACCTCGTGGGCGGCCACATCACCGGCTCCCACCAGGAAGTAGCAGCCCGGCACCCGATCCAGGAAGCACGACATGTCATCACCCACCGTGAGCGTCTCAGCGACGTCCACCATGTCCTCTCCGACGGTGGCCACAGCGGCCTGGCGGACCAGCTCGGCCACGTCGGGATCGCTCACCACGGGCGGGGCACCATGGCCGCGCTCGAAGCCGACCCGAGCCCGAGCAGCCTCGGCGACACCGCGGGCCACCTCCTCGACACGACGAAGCAGGCGGTCGCGCTCGGAGGCCTCGAGAGCGCGAACCGTACCGCGGAGCCGGACCTCCTCGGCGATGACGTTGAAGGCCGTCCCCCCTTCGATCCGTCCGATGGTGATGACCGCAGGGGCGAACGGTGACGTCTCTCGGCTGATCACCGTCTGCAGGGCCAGCATCACCTGAGCGGCAACGATCATCGGATCCACGGTGGTGTGAGGCATCCCGCCATGGCCGCCACGGCCGTGCACGGTCAGCCGGAACTCGTCGGCACTGCTGAAGATCGTCCCCGGCTTGACCCCCACCCGGCCCACCTGCAACGGGGCCCACAGATGAAGGCCCAGCACCCTGTCCACCCCCTCGAGGGCGCCGCCGGCGATCATCCGCTCGGCGCCGTCGGCCACCTCCTCGGCAGGCTGGAAGCAGAGCCTCACCCGGCCCGTCCAGGTCCCCGCAAGTGCGGCGAGGACAGCGCCGGCCCCCAGGCCTATGGCGACATGGCCATCGTGCCCGCAGGCATGCATCACCCCCTCCGTCTCCGAGGTGGCCACCCTGGCCACGCCACGCTCCGCTATGGGCAGGGCGTCGATGTCGGCTCTGACCATCACCGTCCGCCCCGGCCGGCCGCTGTCGAGGTCGGCGATCAGGCCGGTGTCGGCGACCCCTGCGCGAACCGCATAGCCCATCGCCTCGCAACGATCAGCGATCAGGTCGGCGGTGGCGCGCTCCTGGTAGGAGAGCTCGGGGTGGCGATGCAGATGGCGGCGCACCTCCACGGTTGCCTCACGGGTGCGATCGACCTCGGAGCGCAGGCGCGCGTCGCCATCGGACTGCGTCACCGGGGTGGTCCGTCGGAATCAAGACCCAACAGCCGCAGCGCCACCGCGGGAACCGATCCGTTGGTCACCACCTGGCTGGCTCCTCGGGCCATCGCCTCGATCCGAAGCTGCCTCTCCCCGTGATGGCAGAAGCCGATGATGGTCGCCGTCGGTCGCGAACGGCGGAGTCCGGTGATGACCTCCAGGCGCCGCTGCTGGTCACGGTTGAGATCGACGAAGACCATCTCCGTGTCGCCAACCTCGTCGCCGCCGTCCGTAGTCAGTGCGACGCCGCCGGGGCCGAGGGCGGCGCGGAGCCGGCTGTCGAACATCAGGTCGTCGCTGACCAGGGCGATGCGCCGGTGCTGGACCATTGGCCTCAATCATAGGGAGGCGCTGGACCTTGCTCCTCCGGGGTGATCGCCAGGCCCGTGTGGACGTCATTCTTCGGCCTGGCAACCACCTTCTGCCCGTCCACCCGTGCCGCCCATGCGTACACTGCGGCTCGCGTGAACGTTTTCCTCGCACCCGCATGAAGTTGTTCCAGACGCTCCGCCGGTGGTCCCCCGCCGCCACTCCGGGGCTGAATCGCCGGTGGTCCCCGGCCCCCACTCGGGGCCTGACGTCCGCGACCGTGGTTCTGGCGACCGTACTGCTTGCCGCCTGTGGCAGCAGCTCCAGCTCGACACCCGCCGCCAGCCCCTCGGCGGCGGGGGCGAGGGTGCCCAGTCTGGGGGAGACTCCTGGAGGCCCCGGCCACGCCCGGGGGTCGGCACGCTGGGAGCCCACCGCCAATCTCTCCGGAACCGGCAACCTCACCTCTGAGCCCTTCGGAATCGTGCCCGACGTGCTGCAGTGGCGCGTTCACTGGCACTGCAACACCGGCGTCCTGCGCATACGGACCTAGCCGGCTCCGGCCAACGGCAAGGCCTTGGTCGACGGGGCCTGCCCGGGCGACGGTGATGCGTATGCGACCCGCACCGGCCAGATCCGCCTGGCCGTGGAGGCTCCGGGGCCCTGGACGGCGGTTGTCGAGCAAGAGGTGGACACGCCCCTCGACGAGCCACCCCTGCCGGAGATGCAGGCTGCCACTGCCAGGGTCCTCGCCCGCGGGCCGTTCCGCAACGTCGACAGGATGGGCAAGGGAGAGGTCACCCTGTACCGGCTCGCCGACGGCCGCAGCGCCCTCCGCCTGGAGAACTTCCAGATCCCCATCAACACCGACCTGTTCGTATGGACTGAACCGGTGGCCGGCCTGAAGAACAGCGCGGCCATGTTCGACGCCCCACACACCGTGGTGGCAGCGCTCAAATCAACCACCGGCAACCAGAACTACGTGGTCCCGGCAACGGTCGCCCCTGAGCAGATCAAGAGCATCGTCATCTGGTGTCAGATCCAGCAGTTCGCCTACGTCGCCGGGGACCTTCAGGCCTCCTGATGCGCGAAGGCGGCGCCGGATCTCGGCACCGTGCTGCTGCCAGTCCCCCCCGGACCATCAGCCCTTCCTCGCCACACCGGTCTTCCCCTCCTACGTGTCCGGGCACTCCACCTACTCGGCCGCTGCCGCCGAGGTGCTCAGCCTTCTCTTTCCGCAGCACGCCGACAGGTTCGCCGCCATGGCCCGGGAGGCGGCCGTGTCGCGCCTGTACGCGGGGATCCACTACCGCAGTGACAACGAGGCGGGGCTTGTCCTGGGTAGGAAGGTGGGTCAAGCCGTGGTGGACGTGGTCCGCCGCGATGGAGCCGGAACGGCCTAGTTCGGCCGAGACCCCTCGTCGACGGGGGCCGCCTGCTGGGCCTCGACGGTGAGCCGCAGGCTGGCCAGCGGCCGGTCACCGGCCCAGAACTGTACGGTGTACAGCCCGGCGTCGCCGAGCATCGGCGACAGATAGGTGACCGTGGAGACGCTGACCTCACGATCGGTGTCCGGCGCCACCCCAGCCGACTGGAACTGCAACGTGGCCACGGGCAGGACCAGCTTCCCATCCATGTCGAGGAACCGGAGCTCGACGAGATGGGTCTTGCCGGCATCCTCACCGGCGAAGCGGAAGCCGGCAACCACCGCGAAGGTGACACGTCCGGGGAGCGCCGGCAGCGCCAGGGCGCTGAAACCACCGCCGAGCACGTAGACCTTGCCGTCCGCGGGAACGGTGGCGTTGTCGGCGAAGAAGGCGAAGCTAAGGTCCATGAGAGGGGAGCTTGCCATGTTCGCCGGTGCGACCCGTATCGTGGTCTCCGTGAACCTCCATGTCTTCGTGTGCACCACCGTAGGCCGCCACCACTGCGGCGGCCAGGGCTCGGAGAAGGTCCTCACCAGGCTGCGCGATCTCGTGGAGCGTCGCGACCTCCGCCACGTGCGCACCACACGGATGGGCTGCAACCAGCAGCATCACCAGGGCCCCATCATGATCGTCTATCCCGAGGGCGTCTGGTATGGACACCTCACGCCGGACGACGTCGAAGAGATCGTCGACGAGCATCTCATCGGCGGCCGTCCTGTGGAACGCCCCCGAATCGTCCCCGACGGGGCCTGGTCGTCGACGGCCGTTCCCTGATCATCGGCGATCGCACAGCGGCTCGCCCCAGCCCCTGCTCGTCGACCACCTGCCGGATACGACGGCAGTTGCACAGCGGTTCACGCGGACGGCTGGTCGTCGACGGCCGTCGCCTTATCACCGCCACCTCGCACGGGAATGCGCACGGTGTCATCATGGAGGAGCACTGAGCCATCGCGAGGCGGCCCCGCGGTCGCCGTGTTCCCAAGGAGAAGGACATGGGTTATGTACGAGGATTCATCCACGGATCTCTGGCCGGCGCAGCCCTCGGGCTGTGTGTCGCCCCTCAGAACGGGCGCAAGACCCGCGAGCAGCTATCCAGCCTGGGGACGGCAGCCCAGGAGGGATACGATCTGGCTCAGCGAACCTTCCGCAAGGTCGCCCCATACGCCAGCACAGCGGCCGGCGTAGCCAAGGAAAAGGTCGAGAAGGTCCGGCGGCACGACAACGGCCAGGGCATCGTGGAGCTCGAGGGCAGTGTCTCCATGGACACGGGCTACGACCCCAAAGGCTCCTGATCCTCCTCGATCGTTCCCAGGGCACATAGCACGGCGAGGATGCCGGTAACCAGATCAAGGACGTTCATCGCCGTAGGAAAGCGAAGCGGCCCCATACCCGCTGACTGCCTGACGAAGCCCACGGCCGCCAGCAGGAGGAGCAGGGCGCCCGTACCCAGGGTGACCAGGCGGCCCGTATGCCGATCGGCGACGAAGCCGACGTAGGCGAAGATGCCCGCCAGCGCAATGTCCAGGGCATCCCTCCACCAGGTCAGCTCGAGGGCCAGACCGCCGAAATTACCGCCCCGAACGCCGTTGTGAAGGGATCCCGCATCGCCCAGGAAGAGGCCACCGACGCCCAGGACGGCGAATAGGACGGTGAAGAGCTGCGCGCACAGACGGGCCATCGAGCAGGCTTGCCGTCAGCTCAGGGACCCACCGCGGCGACCGGCGCGTTCCCCAGCAACGTCTCATCGAGAAGGCCGGCGGCTCGACGGGCCTGACGAGCGGCGCTGAGGCAGTCCGGGGAGCAGTACCGGCCGCGCAGCTCCATCGCCTTGAAGGCATCGTAGCCGGAACCGCAATGGGCACAGAACTTGACGCCGCGCATTGGCCGGTGACGGCTCATGGTCTCCTCACTCCCGGATGACGCTGGTATGTGGGGAGATGAACGCTCGAGCACCCCAAACGGTAACGGTGTGGCTATCCGGTATCGGAGGCACTCAGCCACCGGGCCGCGACCAGGGTCACGTTGTCCCTGGAGCCGGCGGCTAGAGCGGCGTCGCAGGCCGCCGCCAGTGCTGTCTCCAGCGGCCCGTCTCCCGCGAGCAGGGTGGCGATGGAGGAATCATCGAGCGGTTCCCAGAGCCCGTCGCTGCAGAGAAGCACCGTGTCGCCGGTCTCGACGTCGACTCGGAGGAGGTCGGGATTTACTGGATCGCCGAGGACTGCCCGGGTGATCATGTTCCGCCGAGGGTGGTGGCGCGCCTCCGCCTCGCTCAGCCGTCCCGCGGCCACCTCCTCCCCCGCCCAGCTGTGGTCGCGTGTCAGCAGCCGGGCGTGGCCGTCACGGATGAGGTAGGCGCGGCTGTCGCCCACATGGGCAATCCACGCCTGGTCCATGGCCACCACGGCGATGACCAGGGTGGTTCCCGGCTCCCCGCCGATACTCCGGCGCACAGCGTCGACGCCTCGGACGGCGGCGGACACGATGTCCGGCAGGGCCTCCGCCGGGTGCGCCGAGGCCCTGACGGCGCCAACCGCCCCCTCCACGGCGGCCTGGGCCGCCTCCAGGCCACCCCGATGCCCACCCATGCCGTCGGCCAGAAGCAGCACACACTCGGCCGCTCCTTCGGGTCCGTCCACATTCGTCCAGACGTCCTGGTTCTGCTCGCGAACGGTTCCCCGATCGGTGAGGCCCGCGATCTCGACCCGGCCACCTCCAATGGCCGCCGAATGCGATGAGGAGGAGCGCTCGCCGGGCATGGGCCGTACCCTACGCGGGCATGGATGTCAGCGGCTCCCTCCACTCTCTCACCGGTCACTCCGGCCTCATCGATCAGCTGGTCGCTCTCACCGCCAAGTACGGCATCGCCCTGGGGGTGGTGGCCGCCCTGATGCTCTGGGTGCAGCCGGCCGGGGTGCGAGCTCTGATAGCCCTCGCCGGCGGCGCACTGCTGGCGCTGCTGGCAGGGTCGCTGATCAGTCACCTCTGGTTCGAGACACGACCATTCGCTACCGGCCATTACCAGCCGCTGATCAGCCACGACAGCGATGCCTCATTCCCATCCGACCATCTGTGCGTGCTGGGTGCGCTGGTGGGGGCGACGTGGCCGAACTGGCGGCGTCTGGGGTGGGCGTCGCTTGCCCTGGCCGTGGCCGTCGGGTTGGCCCGCGTTGTCGCCGGCGTCCACTATGCCGGCGATGTCCTCGCCGGCTTTCTTCTCGGCCTGGTGGGAGCGGTTGCAGTCTGGCATGCCCTGACCCCCGCGGGAGGGCTCATCGCCCGGCTCGATGCCGGCCTGACCGCCATGCGCCTGCGCCCAGCACGGCCGGCTCTGGTCCAGGGGGATCGGCCGGCCCGTTGAGACGGAGGTGGTCCGCTTGTCGGCTATTGTGCTAGTATCACTGTCATAAGTTTTGTACTTGCTCATTGGAGATTTGATATGGATGGTAAGGTAGATCGCGTGGCCGGGGGTCTGAAGGAGACCGCCGGACGAGCCACCGACAACAAGGATCTTGAGGCCGAGGGTCGCCGTGACGACGCCGCCGGCCGGGTCAAGGAGACTGGCGAGAAGGTAAAGGACCGCCTCGACGACATGGCCGACAAGATCAAGGACTGACGAGACCAAACCCTTCCCGCTCGGGTGCCCCCTCCCCCGAGCGGTTCCCCGTCCGGCGGGGAGCGGATATGCACTCCCCACCGCCTCCGCCGGACACCCCGCTGGCTCGTCCGTCCGCCTTGGAAGTAGCTCACCCCGGCCCCCTGGACAAGCTCATCCTTGCGCCCTGGACACCGTCCATGGCCGAGACCACGCTCCGTGGGGTGCCGCGAACAACCGGGCCATGTTGCCTGCCGGCTGCTGACCCGGTCAGCTGAGAAGTTGAGTATGCGGAGACAGTAGCTAGCCGTCCCCCTGGCCGGTCATAGGCTGGAGTTCCAGCGATGCGGAATTGATGCAGTAGCGTTTGCCCTCCGGTCCCGGTCCGTCATCGAAGACGTGACCCAGATGGCCACCGCATCTACGGCAGACGACCTCGGTGCGGCGCATTCCCAGGGAACGGTCGCTGATGAGCTCCACGTTCTCCGCGTTGACGGGCTCTGTGAAGCTTGGCCAGCCCGTACCGGAATCGAACTTGGTGTCCGACCGGAACAATTCGGCGCCGCACGCCACACAGCGGTAGCTGCCGTCGACATGAGAGTTCACATACCTGCCCGTGAAGGGACGCTCGGTGCCCTTCTCTCGGAGTACGTGGTATTGCTCCGCCGAGAGTTGACGGCGCCACTCCTCGTCGCTCTTGTTCATCCTCTCCATGATCTCCTCCGGGAATTCGCGGCCGGGCTGTGTGGCAAGTGTCCCAAACCTGGGTGATACTGAGGCGTGACACGAGGCCGGACTCCACTCAGCCGCCGGTACGGCACAGCCGACCTGGACGTCTTCACGGGGGAGGAGCGAAGGCGTTTCCTGGGTGACCGACCTACCATCGTCGACAGCTCCGGCGAGCTGCCGGCTGTGGTTCGATGGGAGCTCCTCTACCGGCTGGAACCGGAGCTCTATCACCGGCTGGTTTCGGCGGAGCCCCTTCACCCGGCCATCGTCTCCTGGCTTCCCCAGACCTGTGGCCGCGTCATCGAGGTGGCCGCCGGAACGGGCCGGCTCACCCTCGAGCTGGCTCCCAGGTCGGCACAGCTGCTGGCAGTCGAGCCGGCGGCCGGGCTGCGCGCCATCCTCCAGAGGCGTCTTCAGGGGGGGGGCTACACCCACGCAAGCCTCGCCGCCGGCTACTTCGACGCCATCCCCGCCCGCGATGGGGCCGCCGACCTCGTGGCGGCGTGCTCGGCGCTCACCGCCAACCCGGCCCATGGTGGCAACAGGGGACTGGCGGAGATGGAGCGTGTTTGCGCGCCCGGAGGCCGCGTGGTGATCGTCTGGCCCACCCGGCCCGACTGGCTGACCGCCCGCGGCTATCACCACCTGATCTTCGAGGGCACCATGGAGATGGTGTTCCAGAGCCCCGAGGAGGCCGTCGAGCTGGGATCCATCTTCTTCCCGGCGGCCGCGGCCGACATCGAGGCCCTGGGCAGCTCGCGGGTCCCCTATGCGCTGCTGGGCACCAATCCACCCTGTGACGTGGCCTGGAAGGAGATCCCCCGATGAGGATCGCGATGGTGGCCCCGCTGGTATCGCCGATCAGGGACCCTCCACTGGGAGGAGCGCAGGCCATGGTCGCCGACCTGGCCACCGGACTGGCGGCGCGCGGACACGATGTCGACCTGTATGCGGCAGCCGGCTCGGTCCTCGCCGGCGTGCGGGTCATGGACGCGGGGATCGACTCCGCAACCCTGGATAGCAGCCGTTTCCACGCCGGCGGTGGGCGGAAAGGCCCGGCGACACCTCACACGTCGATCTCCGATGCCGCGTTCGAGCACATCTTCGCCACGCTCCGCAGGCATGCCTACGACGTTGTGCACAACCACGCCTTCGATGCGGCGTCCGTTCTGTGGGGGAGCAGGCAGCCCTCACCGGTGGTGCATACGCTCCATCTACCCGTCGATGAGGCCATGGCCCTGGCCCTGACCACCATTCGGGCAACGGGCCGCCCGGGGGCGGTCGTCGCCGTGTCGGAGGCGCAGGCCGCCGGGTGGAGATCCCGCATCGCCATTGACGCGGTTATCCGCAACGGCATACCGACACGGCTCATTCCCTGGAACGACGGGACCCACCGGAGCGTGGTGTTCGCAGGACGCCTGAGCCCGGAAAAGGGCTGCCGGGAGGCGGTCGAGATAGCTCTTGCCGCCGGCATGGACATCGACATCTATGGCGACCCGTACGATGCCGCCTATGCCGCCACCACCATGGAGCCGCTGGGCCGCCGGTCAGGCGTCCGGCTTCATCCGCCGGTGACCCGGGCTTGCCTCTGGCGCCGGATGGGGGCCGCCGCGGCGGTTCTCTGCCCGGCAATGTGGGAAGAGCCCTTCGGCCTCATCGCCGCCGAGGCGCAGGCCGCCGGCACTCCGGTGGTGGGGTTCCGCCGCGGTGGCCTGTCCGAGGTCATTGAGGAGGGGATCACCGGCCACCTCGTGGAATCGGGTGATGTCACCGCCGCCGCCGCCGCCCTGGGGCAGTTCCCGCAGCTGAGCCGCCAGGCATGTCGGCGCCATGCCGAGGCGACCCTGGACCTGGAGCCGGTGCTCGACGCTCATGAGAACCTTTACCGGCGCGTTTCCGTCCCTGAGTGATCCGCGCTACGCCGGACCGGCGCCCCCGTTGAGGCACCGGCCGGCGAGCCCCCTCTGGACCGCACTTACCGGCGGATTGCCGCCGCCAGGTAGCGGGTGGGATCGACCCAGGCATCCTGCAGCCTGGTCTCGAAATGAAGGTGTGGACCGGTGGAGTTCCCCGTCGACCCCTCGAGGCCGATGATGTCGCCCTGGGAGACCTTCTGGCCCGCCTTGACGAGCAGCCTGTCAAGGTGCCCATAGACGGTGGTGAGCCCACCTCCGTGAGAGATGGCAACGTAGTTGCCGTAGCCGACCAGGAATCCCTGAGCGTTGACGCTCGAGGTCGCCAGGATCACGGTGCCCCCGGCGGCGGCGTGCACCGGGGTATCCAGGGGAGCGGTGATGTCCAGCCCGGTGTGGAAGTGGGGGTAGAACTGGCCGTCCCGGCTCACCGGTGGCTCGAAGGAGTAGGGGCTGGGGCCGAAGCCCTGACTGATCTCGCCGCCCAGGGGCGATGTCAGCGTCTGCGGTGCCGTTGCGCCCGCGGGTGCCTTTGCGGCCGCAGGCTGGGGCGCGGCAGTGTCCGGATGAACGACCGCCTGACCGGTGACCGCCGTGGCCACGGTTGGGGGTGCCGGTGCGACGACGGCGCCCGCGGCGGTCGGGAGTGCCGCCTGCTGGGCCTCGGCGGCGCTGATGGCCGCCTCCTGGCTCACCTGAGCCTCGACCGCGTCGAGATTTGCGTTCACCGCGTCCCGGGCCTCGGCGGGCGCAGAGGCGGTCGCCGCCAGCAGGGAGGCTCGCTGTGTCGGGCTCTGAACCGCCGCGACGTAGTACTGGTACTCCTGCTGGAGGCTCTCCTGGTAGGCCGCCGCCGCCGTCTGGTACGACGCCACCAGCTGCTGGAGGTTGGCTGTGGCCTCGGGGTCGGGAGCGCCGACGAGAGCCTCCTGTTGGAGCACCTGGGTGACGAAGGCGACCTCGGCCTCCTGCCGCACCAGCTCGTCATGCCGGACGACGAGGCTGTGCTCCATCGCCGCCAGGTGGATCCAGGTGCCGGATCTGGTGAGCCGCTCGACCTGGCTGACCAGACGGTGACCGGGGCTCAACACCCCCGACGGTCCCGACGCCACCGGCGGCAACGACGCCATCGCGGCATTGAAGACGGAGCCGGTGGCAACCATGCCGGTACCAACCATCCCGGAGGCCGCGAAGATCGACACCCCGAAGGCGAGAAGCCGTGTCCGCTTGGGCATCACCACGCGCCCGCGACGGCGCATCTCGCTGCGCCGCCGGCGTCGCCGGCTCCAGTCGACGGGCAGCGTTGCCAAGAAGACGACCATGGCCAGCACTGCCGCCAGTCCGTTGAAGATGAACCTGAGATCGAAACGGCCGGCCGGCGGCCTGACCGCGGGGGCGACCACAGCATGGGTGGAGGCGAGCGCGAAGTGATGAAGTGATGGGCGCTCCACGGTCGCCGGCTGCTGAACGATGCTGGTGATCTGAGCCGCCAGCACGGGGTCCGTGACCACGCCCAGGGCCAGCAGCTGAGCGCCGGTCACTCGCGGACCTGCCAGCGAGCCCTGCGGCGCCGCTGCGGGCGTCCCGGACGGACCCGCCGCCGACGGCGGGGCGATGGTGCCCAGGGAGGAGGGTGCGGGAGCCGGTCCAGCCGGCGCCGGGCCGCCGCCCGGCGAGCCGCCCCGGGGTCCCGCCGGGGCCGGCGTGGGCCCGGAGGCGCTGGTCGGTGAGGGCGCGGATGTGGCCGACGGAGCCGGTGTCGGCGTTGGCGTCGGCCCGGCGGTGGGCGCCGGGGTCGGGGTGGGCGTTGTCGGCGTGGGCGGCGGGCTGACGCAGGGCGCCCCCGGTACCGGTAAATCGGTGCAGGAGACGGTCGGTGTGCCGGGAGCGTTGGGGGTGTCGGCCACGGCTGGGACGGCCCGGCCGAGCAGCGTCAGTGTCGACAGGGCGGCCAGCGCCAGGGCACCGGAACGGGAGGGCAGAAATCTCATGCGCACAGGATGCGCAGGTCCCGGGCCCGGTTGATTGAGTACCAAGTACGCAATTTTGCCCGCGTCAGGCCGTGGCGGGGCGCGCCGACCCGCCAGTCAGCACCGGCGCGGAGCGGCAGCGGGAGGCCGTCATCACGCTCGCGTGTCTCCATGGCACCCCCATTCAACCTAAACCATGGCGGCTTAGCATCCGTGGCACCCCCGTACTTTTCTCGCCTCACCCAGCGGTCCCTTGGGGATAACCCGATGCCGCGAACGTGACCCAGACCACGTCTGAGCCTCTAGCTAGGTCTTGAACTGGCCCCAGTCAATGACGAGGTGTTCGTTGGGCCACTTCCCCGCCCAGCGAGCCCCAGAACTTGCGTCCCCAACCTCCGATAGAGAGCGCCGAGGTGGCCATGATGGCCACGTCGATGTACTGCCTGAGCGGGCGGTTCCAGTAGTTGTTCTTCATGTGAAGCCAGACATTGAACTCGTCGATCGTCAGCGCCGAGCCAGCGCCGTAGACGAGGGCCGTGCACCGGGAGGCGACCCTCCCCTGATGGGCCTCGCGGCTGGCCAGAAACATCCACCCGTAGCCGCTTGCCAAGAGAAGGCCGATACCGTAGGCGTAATGATGGATCCGCTTTCCTCGGCCACTGATGTTCTGAATCGGGCCGAGCTGGCGCCGCTGAACCAAAGTGGTGGTGCGGGCGGCCGCGAACGTGGCGAAGAAAGAGACGGCGGATAGGAACATCTGTTCGTCCCGGGCATCGGCAAAGCCCGCCTGGTACAGGCTACCGACACGACCAAGCTTCGGCCCCCGCCCGCTCACCATTCGGCCAGTGTAGACCGCGCCGCCCGGGGCCGGAGCTGGCGTTCCGGTGTGAGCGTGCTTTTGGGCGCAGCCCGACAACTCCGACACGATAGCGCAGCAGTTATCAATATTTGATAGTCTTCGACCATGCCTTCGAGCTACGTGGTCGGCGATCACTTCGGCGAATTCATCAAGCATCAAATCGCCAGCGGTCGCTACGCGAGCGCCAGCGAGGTGATCCGCGATGCGCTCCGCCTCCTCGAGGAGCAGGAGAAGGTCCGGGCCCTCCATCTGGCGGAGTTGCGGGACCTTATCAGGGTTGGCCGGGAGAGTGGTCCTGGAGTGGATGCCAAGACGGTGTTTGCCGGCCTTCGGCGGCGGATCGATGAGGCGGACGAGGGAGAGGCGACAGCGGCCTCGTCGTGAGAGTAGAGCTTTCCCCCACCGCTAAAGCCGACCTGCTGGAGGTCGTCGACTACATCGCCCGCGACAACCCTGAGCGCGCCGGCTGCTTTGTAGACGAGTTGGAATCGCAGTGCGATCGCCTCGAGGCACTTCCCGGGATTGGGACTCCGAGACCGGATGTACTGGAGGGTCTCCTCAGCATCCCGTATCAACGCTATGTGCTCTTCTAT
>JBHELP010000126.1:0-11540 GCA_046263035.1 Candidatus Dormibacteria bacterium
AACCGTCTGGACATCACCCGGCCTGAGAGCTGCAAGGGGCAGGACGTCGCGGGTGTCCTCGTAGCGGCGGGGCAGATGGAAGAGGAGGTCGCGTACGGTGTGGACACCCAGACGCTCCAGCCGTCGGGCGTGCTGGGGCCCGATGTCGTGCACCTCGGTTATGGACGAGGAGGGCCTGATCCTCGCGGGGGGCGTCATCGACAGGATGTTGCTCACGACGGTCGGGGGCGGGCGGACGGCAGGGACGCCGTGCAGCCCCTGGGCCTCGCCCCCTGCGCCACGAGGCGACCCCGCGGGACGGGGCCGTGGCTCGGCGGTCTACTCCAGGGAGAGGACGTAGGCGTAGTGCTCCTGGCCGCCGCGGTGGGTCTCGAACTCCACACCTGGGTGGGCCGTCCGCAGCCTCTGGACGAGGCCGGCGGCCTCCTGGTCGGCAACCGCGGCGCCGTGGTAGACGGTGATCAGCTCAGGCTCCTCCTCCAGGTTGCGGAGGACGGCCTCGATGACGTCGTGCGGGTCCTCACCCACCTGCGTGATCTCCCCGTCGATCAGGGCGATGACATCGCCCGCGGCGATGCTGAGGCCGCCGACGGTGCTGTCTCGCACAGCCCGGGTGATCTCCACGGCGCGGACCCGCTCGATCGCGGCGGCCATCCTGCGGCCTTTGTCCTCGACCGGCGCATCGCGATCCAGGGCGAGCAAGGCGCTCACTCCCTGGGGCAGGTTGTGAGTGGGCACCACCACCACGGTGGTCTCCCCGGCGAGAGCATCAACCTGCTCGGCGGTGAGGATGACATTGCCGTTGTTGGGCAGCACGATGACCGATTCGGCGTTGGTGGCCTGGACGGCGCGGAGGATGTCCTCGATCGAGGGGTTCATGGTCTGGCCGCCCTCCACAACCATGTCGGCGCCGAGGCTGAGCAGGATGGTGCGGAAGCCCTCCGACGGCGCCACCGAGACGATGCCCAATGCCCTCCGCCGGGCACCCCGGGAGGCCCCGGTCCCGTGGGCCCGTTCCAGCACATCGTGGTGCTGCTCCGACATGTCCTCGATCTTCAACCTGCTCAGCCGTCCGCGCTCGGACGCCACGGCGACCAGCCGCTGTGGATCGGGGGTATGGATGTGAACCCGGATCACATCGGCATCCCCGACGATGAGGGCGGAGTCGCCGAGGTCGCCAAGCTCTCCGCGCAGTGCATCAAGGTCCAGTCCCGGCCCGTGGATGAGGAACTCGGTGCAGAAGCCGAAGCCATCCTCGCTCGGCACCACGCCCGCGGCACCCCGACGACCGCCACCCTCGGGGACAGCATCCCCGTCCGCCTCAGACGTCCGCACCCGGGGGGCGCCGGCGATGACCGGCCCCCGGGACGCCGTCGAGAAGGCGCGGTCACCCGGGCAGAGGGCCTCAGCCAGGCCCTGGAGGATGACCGCGAGGCCGAAGCCGCCGGCGTCGACAACGCCGGCCTCGCGCAGGACCGCGAGCTGAGACGTGGTGCGTCCCACGGCCTCATGGCCCTCACGCACGGCCCGTCCCAGAACCGTGCCAAGATCATCGCTCCCCGCCGCGGCCTCTTCGGCGGCGCGGGCGGCATCGCGGGCAACGGTGAGGATCGTGCCCTCGGTGGGTTTCATCACCGCCCTGTACGCGACGGCGGCGGCGGTGCTCAGCGCGCGCGCGGCGGTGGCGGCATCCATGGTGGCGCAGTTCTCCAGGCCCTGACTGAATCCCCGGAGGATCTGGGAGAAGATGACGCCACTGTTGCCCCGCGCCCCCATCAGCGACCCGTGCGCGGCAGCCGACATCACCGCTGCCGCTGAATGCGGATCCTTGGAGCGCTCCGCCTCCTCGAAGGCTGCCCTCAGTGTCAGGTACATGTTGGAGCCGGTGTCGCCGTCGGGGACGGGAAAGACGTTGAGGTCGTTGATCTGCTCCTGGTTGGCCCGGAGGAGGGAGAGCGCCCCGTCGAGGCCGGCAAGGAGCTGCTCGCCGGAGGCGTCGAGGATCAGGGGCGCGTCGGGGGCGGCCGCCCCGGCGTCAGCGCCCGCCACCACCGTCCTCCATGTGAATGCCCTGGACGTTGACGTCGACGGCGGCGACGGCGAGGCCCAGGGTCTTCTCCACCGAGTACTTCACCGCCGACATGAGGTTGTGGGCGACCTCGCTGATGCGGGTGCCGTACTGCGCTATGACGTAGAGCTGGATGATCAATCCCTCCTCGCGGACCTCTATCTGAACACCGCGACCCGCGTTGTCCCGGTTGAGACGCTCCGCTATGCCGTCGCGTAGCCCGCGGGCGGCCATGCCGACGATGCCGTAGCACTCGTTGGCGGCATGCCCGACGATGGCGACGACGGCGCGCGGCGACACCTCGATGCGGCCGAGGCCCGCGCTGCGGACAAGCGCCTCCGGCGCCCTGACCCTGCTGGTCACGCTGCTTCCATGACCAGGGAGACTACACCGCGATGGGGCGCTGCTTCGGCTGAGCGGGACGAGCGCTGTGGTATCGTCGCCGCAGCCTCTCGCCCGAGGTCCCTATGTCCGTCTGTGCTGTGCGGGCGGGCTTCTCCAGCAGAGGCGGCCGGACGCCGGCACCAGACTGCGACTTTCAGAGGTGACACGACGATGTCCTGGCGTTGCGATGTCTGCCAGAAGGGCCCCATGGCGGGGAAGAACGTCAGCCATTCGAAACGGCACACCCCCCGTCGCTTCATGCCCAACCTTCAGGTCACCCACCTCCGGGTGGGCCGCCGGATGATCAAAGCGCGGGTCTGCACCCGCTGCATCAGGACGCAGACGAAGGCCGCTCGCTGAGGCACGCCCGGGCCCCGAGGCTCTGAGCCGGCGGTGATGTCGGCCGCGGTGACGGCTCAGGCTGTTCGGGCCCGCTGCGTCGGCTCAGGTCTGCGGGGCATCCGTTGAGGGTGCCGGGGCGCGAAGGTGCCGGGCCCGCAGCGGCTCAGGCTGAGCTGCGCCGCGCAGAGCGAGGCCGGCGCAGGGAGCGAAGCAGCGACACCATCTCCACTGCGGCGAGAGCGGCGTCGGCGCCCTTGTTGCCCTGCTTGCCGCCGGCCCGGTCCATCGCCTGCTCGAGGGTCTCGGCGGTGACCACGCCGAGGGTTGCCGGGACGCCTGTCGACGTTGCCACCGAGGCGATCCCGGTGGCCGCGCCGCCCGCGACCAGTTCGAAATGGGGTGTGTCACCCCGGATCACCACGCCCAGACAGACCACCGCGTCGACCGCCCCATGCTCGGCGAGCTCGCGGGCCACCAGGGGGATCTCGAAGCTGCCCGGCACCCAGGTCACCGTCAGGTCGCCATCCTTGGCGCCGTGGCGGACCAGCGCATCAACCGCACCCTCGAGCAGCCGCTGGGCGACGAAGTCGTTGAAGCGGCCCACAACGATGCCGAAGCGCATCCCACTGGCGTCGAGCTTGCCGGCGTGCACATCCACGGCGGTCATCGTGCCACACCCCCGCGCCGCGTGGCGGGGAGGGACGGGCTCAGGAGCCGGCGTGCTCCTCCGCTGTGTCGCTGTCGGGTACCAGGCCGTCGAAGATGTGGCCCATCCGGTCGCGCTTGGTCTCGAGATAGTGCCTGTTCTCGTCGGTCATGGGCATCACCAGGGGGATCTGCTCGACAACCTCCAGGCCATAGCCCCTCAGCCCGTAGTACTTACGAGGATTGTTGGTCAGGACCCGGATGCGGCTGACCCCCAGATCGGCGATGATCTGCTGACCGATACCGTAGTCCCGCTTGTCGGCAGGGTGACCGAGGTGGGCGTTGGCATCCACTGTGTCGAGCCCCCCGTCCTGCAGGGCGTAGGCATGGAGCTTGTCCATCAGGCCGATGCCTCTCCCCTCCTGGCGCAGGTAGACGAGGATGCCCCGGCCCTCCTTGCCGATGATCGCCATGGCCTTCTCGAGCTGAGCGCGGCAGTCGCAACGCTGCGACCCCAGGGCATCACCCGTCAGGCACTCGCTGTGGACGCGCACCAGCACCGGCTCACCGCCGGTCACCTCACCCAGGGTCAGGGCGAGGTGGGTGGCGTGGGTTATCACATCCTCGTAGCCGTGAAGAGTGAAGGTCCCGTGGATGGTCGGAATCCGCGTCGTCTCACGGCGGGCCACCAGCCGCTCATTGCGGCGGCGGTGGGCGATGAGCTCGGTGATGGTGATCAGGCGCAGACCATGCTCGACGGCAAAGGCCTCGAGATCGGGTCGCCGGGCCATCGAGCCGTCGGCACGCATGACCTCGCACATGACACCGGCGGGATAGCGACCGGCCAGCTTGCAGAGGTCGACGATGGCCTCGGTGTGGCCGGCCCGCTCCAGGACGCCACCGGGACGAGCCCGGACCGGGGATACGTGGCCGGGCCTGGCCAGGTCACCAGGCTTGGTCCGTTCATCGCAGAGCAGGCGAATGGTGGTGGCGCGGTCGAACGCGCTGATCCCCGTGGTGACCCCGTGTCCCACGGCGTCGACGGTGACGGTGAACGCCGTGCCCAGGGAGGATGTGTTGTCATCCACCATGGCGTGCAGTCCCAGCTCGTCGAGGCGGCCGCCCTCCATCGCCACGCAGACCATGCCCCGTCCGTGGGTGACCATGAAGTTGACATCCTCGGGGGTTATCCGGTCAGCGGCCATGGCCAGATCACCCTCGTTCTCGCGATCCTCGTCGTCGACGACGACCACCAGGCGGCCGGCGCCCACATCCGCGATCGCGGCGGCGACGCCGTCGTCGCCCACGACCGTCATCCGCTCTCCCCCGTGCTGGTCGTCGTCACCGCCTGACCCTGCCCGGCGCCAGGCGCGGCGTGCGCCTCGAGGGCGCGCCGCACGTACCGGGCCAGGAGATCCGCCTCGATGTTCACGGGCGTCCCCCTGCTCCAGCTTCTGGCGGTGGTGGCGGCCAGGGTGTGGGGAATGAGCGAGGCGGTGAGATGGTCCACGCCGGCCTCGACGATGGTCAGGCTTATGCCGTCGATGGCCACCGATCCGCGGGGCGCCATGAGCGCGGCCACGTCGGCGGGGGTGGCCACCGTGATCCACCGTGCATTGCCCTCCGTCCGGAGGTCGGCCACGGTGCCCACCGCATCGACGTGCCCGGTGACGATGTGGCCCCCGATGCGATCGCCCAGAGCCAGCGAGGCCTCGAGGTTCACGGTGTCGCCAGCGCCCAGGGCTCCCAGATTGGTGCGACGCAGCGTCTCCGCCATGACGTCAGCGGTGAAGTCCGAAGGGGATCGCTCGCTCACTGTCAGACAGCAGCCGTTGACGGCGATGCTGTCACCGGGTGCGATGCCCTGGAGCACCAGCGAGGCCGAGATGCGCAGCCGATGGGAGGGACCGGTCACCGCGGCGCTAACGACGCCGACCTCCTCGACGATTCCGCTGAACATGGGGTCAGTGGCGGCAGTAGCCGGTGACCACCAGGTCGGTTCCCACCGTCTCCACGACGACCTCGTCGAGCAGAAGGGCGTCGGCGAGATCCTCGACCCCTCGACCGCCCACCGCTCCCGGAGCGTCGAAGCCGCCGATGATGCGGGGTGACACGAAGGCGACGACCTTGTCGACCAGGCCTCCGTCAAACGCTGATCCGTGGACCGAGGAGCCGCCCTCGATGAGCAGGCTGATCATCTCCCGCCGCCCAAGGTAGCCGAGGAGAGCGTCGAGCCGCACCCGCCCGTCGTCACTGCCAAGTACGACGACGGTGATGCCGCGATCCTCGAACTCCTGCACCCGATCCGCCCGCGCCCGCTCGGTGGTGGCCACGACCACGCCACCCACCTTCTGATGAAAGATCCGTGCCTCGGGACCGACCCTCATGCGGCTGTCCACCACGATGCGCAGCGGCGAGCGGCCACCGTCCTCGAGACGGGTTGTGAGGTTGGGATTGTCCCGTATCACCGTGTTCGCACCGACGAGGATCGCATCGTGGGCATGGCGAAGCCCGTGGACCCGCCGGCGGGACTCCTCGGAGGTGATCCAGTGGGACTGGCCTGCGTGGGTGGCGATCCGGCCGTCGAGGGACATGGCGAACTTGGCGGTGACGAAGGGCAGGCCGGTGGTGATGTGCTTTATGAAGAACTCGTTGAGGCGCCGCGCATCCTGCTCGCGCACACCCACATCGACGGGGATGCCCGCCTCGCGCAGGGCGGCGACGCCACGGCCGCTCACCTTCGGGTTGGGGTCGATCATGGCAACCACGCAGCGTTGTGGCCGGGCGGCGATGATCGCGTCCGTACAGGGCGGGGTGCGGCCCTCATGGCAGCAGGGCTCGAGCGTGATGAAGAGCTCCATATCCGTGGCCGGGCCGTCGACCATGGCCAGCACGTTCATCTCCGCGTGCGGGGCGCCCGCCCTGTGGTGGGCCGCCACGGCCACCACCTCCCCTGAGCGGACCAGTGCTGCGCCGACCATGGGATTGGGGCTGGTGCGGTGGCCTACAGCGGCGGCCGCCTGCAGGGCCGCATCCATGTGGGCGCCGTCATGGGGCGTTTGGGCGCCACTGCCGGCGGGCATCAATGGTTGCTGGTAGGTGTGGTCATACAGCTTCCCGGACAGGCTACTCTGATTGCCATGCGAGACCTGCTCGGCGGCCTGCTCGGCGTGCCCGCCACCATCCTCATTGCCGCGGGGCTCGGCATCATCGGGGTCACCCTGGTGAGCCGCGCGCGGCGCCGGCCGGGCCGGCCGCCGATCCGCTGGGCACACCTGGTGCTGGGCGTGGGCCTCACCGGGGCAGGCAGCCTGCTCCTACAGGCCGACGTCAGCCTGATCCTGGTCCGCTGAGGGTCGCCAGCGCCGCTCCTCAGCGGCTACGGATGAGCTGCAGAAACTCGGCGCGCGACTTCTCGTCGTGACGGAAGGCGCCGGTGAGGGCGGAGGTCACCGCGGGGCTGCCCTGACGCTGGACTCCGCGCATCATCATGCACAGGTGAACCGCCTCGACGACCACCGCCACGCCCAGCGGGGTCAGCGCGGCGTCGAGGGCATCGGCTATCTGTGTGGTGAGGCGTTCCTGCACCTGCAGGCGGCGAGCAAAGACGTCCACCACCCGGGGAATCTTGCTGAGCCCGATGATGCGGCCGTTGGGGAAGTAGGCGACATGCACCCGGCCATGGAAGGGAAGCAGGTGGTGCTCGCAGAGGCTGTAGATCTCGATGTCCTTGACCAGCACCATCTCCTCGTGGGACTCCGTGAAGGTGGCCCCGTCGATGATTCCGCGGACATCGGCATCGTAGCCACTGAGGAGAAAGCGCAGGCTCCGGGCCACGCGGGCCGGGGTGCGGACCAGGCCCTCCCGGCCGGCATCCTCACCAACCTCGCGGAGAAGCCGCGTGATGAGGTCCTCGATGGGATCTCGACCGTCACCGGGCTGCGCATCCTGCAGCCGCGTCACCTCGGTCATGCAGGCCACTATGCCATCCATCCATGGATCCGCCGCCCCGGGTCCCCAGGCCTCAGACACCGTCCGGGCGGTTGCTGAAGATGGGGATGTTGGTTCCGCTGAGGTGAGCACCGGCATCGCCGACCAGGAAGGAGACGATGGCGGCGACATCATTCGGGGTCATCCCCGCTCTCAGGTGGGGCGCCGCCCGGCGGAGCATCTCGGTGTCGACGGCACCCGGGCTGATGGCGGTGCAGCGGACGTTGCGGGCCGCACCCTCGAGGGCCACGGCCTCGGTGAGGGCGATGACCCCGGCCTTGGAGACGTTGTAGGCGCTGAGCTCGGGGAACTTCTCGACGTTGGCCACTCCGGAGAGCGAGGCGATGTTGACAATGGATCCGCCCGAGGCCGCTGCCATGCGACGGTATGCGGCCCGGCACCCCAGGTAGGCGCCGAAAAGGTTGGTTCCCATCACCCGGTTCCAGACTGCCGGCTCCAGGTCGGCGAAGGCGATCTTCTCGAGGATTGACGCGTTGTTCACCCACACCGCCAGGCGGCCGTGCCCATCCGCGACCGTGGCGAGGGCCTCGACGTCCCGCTCCAGGGACACATCCCCCGGCACGGTGACGATGCCTCTGTCGCCGGCGGCGGTGGCGGTCAGATCCGCCTCGGTCCGGGCCGCGGCGATGACGACGTAGCCGTCCCCCCGGAGCCGCCGGGCGATGGAGCGACCGATGCCCCGGCCCGCGCCCGTCACCACCGCGACGGTATCCGCCGAGCGGTCCGGGGACGAGGCACCATCCATCGCCATCAAGCTAGCGTAGGTGCACATCATCGGTCGGCGGTGGAGACGGCCCCGGCCCGACGGTCGCCAAATGCCGGGTGGTCGGCGCCGAACACGCCGACTGCTGGTGGTGCTCCCGCCGGTCCTGCTCATTGCCATGGCGGTCCAACTGGTCGGCGAAGCCTGGGGGGACAGCCTCACCTTCGATGAGGCGCGCTACATCCAGACCGGCACCTGCGCCCTCTCCACCGGAACCATAGATCTCGAGATCAGCAATCCCCCCGGCCACAAGCTTCTGGCGGGCGCGGGGGTCAAGCTCTCCGGACAGCCACCGGCGGGCTCCTGTGCCGACGTCGCCGGGTTCTTCCCGAGCGAGCCAGGACGCCTGCGGAGGCTGATCCTGGCTGCGCGCATCCCCCAGATGGTCCTGGGTGTGCTGCTGGGCCTGGTGGTCTTCCTCTGGAGCCGTGCTCTCTATGGAGCCGTGCCGGGAGTGCTGGCCCTGGCCATCGTTGCCTTCGAGCCAACGCTCCTCGGTCATGCCCACCTGGTCACCGGCGACGCCGCGATGTCCCTGGGGCTGGTGACCTGCCTGGCGGCGCACTGGGCGTGGGGCCGCGGGCGCCGGCGTCGCTGGCTGGTGGTGGCAGGGTTGGCACTGGGCTGGGGACTGCTGACCAAGCCGACCATCCTGGTTGTGCTTCCGGCGCTGGTCGTCGTTGAGATGATGGCAGGGAGCGGATCAGTGCGCACGAGGCTGCGCCGGGCCCTGCCCTCCATCTCGGTGATGGCGGCCGTGGCGTGGGGACTGGTGTGCCTGGTGTACATGCCATTCCGCCAGAGCCACCACGACTGGTCGACGCCGCTGGCCTGGATCGCTCCCCCATCCTGGTTCGCCTCACTGGCGGATGCCGCACATTCCGCCCGTGGCGCCGGTCACGTCAACTACCTCAACGGCGTCATCACCCCGGCAGGCGAGCCCTTCCGCTGGTACTTCGTCGAGGCGCTGGCGCTGAAGACGACGATCGGCCTGCTGGCTCTCGCCGTGCTTGCGGGCATCCTGACCATCCGGCGCCGTGACGCCGCCGCCGCCGCGTACCTGTGGCTGCCCATCGGCCTGGTGGTCACCGCGGCCACCGCAGGGGCCGTCGATGTCGGCGTGCGCTACGTCCTTCCCGCGTATCCATTGATGGCGGTCCTGGCGGCCTCGGCGGTGATGCACGCACGTGGTGTGCGCCGCCTGCAGTGGGCCGTGGTCGGGATCGCCGCAGTCTCGGCCCTGGTCTCGAGCGTTGCCCATTTCCCCCGTCACCTGGGCTACTTCAACGAGGCTGCCGGCGACCGGCCCGAGCACTACCTGTCGGACAGCAACATCGATTGGGGTCAGGACGCCTGGAGGCTCCGCGACTGGTGGGAGGCGAGGGGACGCCCGACCCTGTCCCTGGCCTACTTCGGTCCCCTGTCCCTCCAGCACTACGGCATTGCCGGCTCCGACGTGTCGGCGGGCACTCACGCCGTCAGGGGCCTGCTGGTGGTGAGCATCACCCGGCTCACGGTCACCGGCGATGACACCCATTTCCCCTACGCCGGCCACCCCTACCTCGCCCTCCAGCAGCGGACGCCCCTTGACAGGGTGGGTACTTCGATGGTGGTGTATGACATGGACCGCCTGGGCCGCGGTGTGGGCGGAGTCCTGATTGTCAGCTGCGGCGCCGGGGCTCCCTGCCCGCCGGCTGGGTGGCGGCTGCTCGCCGGGGAGGCGAGGGATTGGCGAGGGCGACATCGCGGTCTGCCGTGAGCATGACCGGTTGACCATGGTGCACCACCTCCATCGGCACGCCGGCGAGCTGGTAGGTGGTGGTGTCCCGCCCGATGGCGACGCGCAGCCGGCGGCCGCGAAAGATCATTCTGAAGGTGATCGCCGAGAGCCGTGGCGGCAGTCGAGGAGCGAAGCAGATCGTCTCCGAGTGATCGCGGAAACCGCCGAACCCGGCGACGGTGGCGATCCAGGCACCGGCCAGGGACGCCATGTGGAGCCCGTCGGAGACGTTGTGCTCGAGGTCGTCAAGATCCATCAGCGCCGCCTCGCGGGCGTAGTCGTAGGCCAGATCGAGGTGTCCAACCTCCGCGGCCACAACGGACTGGGTGCAGGCGGAAAGGGACGAATCGCGGACGGTCAGACGCTCGTAGTAATCGAAGTTGCGGGCCTTCTCCGCGGGCGTGAAGGCGTCGCCGCGCACATGCATCGCCAGCACCAGGTCCGCCTGCTTGACGACCTGCTTGCGATAGAGCTCGAAATAGGGGAAGTGGAGCAGCAGCGGGTACTCCGACGGCGGGGTTCCGGCGAAGTCCCACTCCTGAAGTCGGGTGAATCCCGCCGCCTGCTGATGGACGCCCTGGACGTCGTCGTAGGCCACCACCACCGCACCTGCCGCGGAGCGCCAGCCCGCCAGCTCCTCGGCGGTGACGCCCAGCGATCCGGCGACGTCGGGATAGCGCTCGGCCGCGTCGGCCGCGTCTTGCAGGTTGGATTGAGCCATGAGATTGGTGTACAGGTTGTTGTTGGCAAGGGCGCTGTACTCGTCGGGACCGGTCACCCCATCGATGCGAAAGCCGCCCTCCAGGTCGTAGTGGCCCAGCGAGCGCCACAGGCGGGCCGTCTCCACCAGCATCTCGACACCGACCTCCCGGTCGAACTGCTCGTCGCAGGAGGCGATGGAGTAGCGGGTGACGGCGTGGGCGATGTCGGCATTGACGTGCACCGCCGCGGTTGAGGCCGGCCAATAGCCGGAGCACTCCTGACCACGAATCGTCCTCCATGGAAAGGCGGCGCCCTTCAGGTCCAGCACCCCGGCGCGCTCGCGAGCCAGCTGGAGGGTGGAATGCCGCCAGCGAAGCGCATCGGCAGCGGCGTCGGGGACGGTGTAGGTGAGCACGGGCAGGACGAACATCTCCGTGTCCCAGAAGGTGTGCCCGTCGTACCCCGGCCCGGTCAGCCCTTTGGCGGGTATGGCCCGTCGCTCGGCCCGCGCTCCCGCCTGGAGCAGATGGAAGAGGGCGAATCGGACGGCCTGCTGCAACTCGGAGTCGCCGGTGATCTCCACATCCGCCCGGTCCCAGAAGGAGTCGAGGTAGTCACGCTGGTCGGCCAGCAGCCCCTCCCAGCCTCGCTGGCGGGCCCCGGCCAGGGCCCCCTCCACCTGCGCCCGCAATGCCGGGAAGGTACGCTGGCTGGACCAGCCGTAGGCAACCAGCTTGGTCACCCTCAGGCGCTGTCCCGGCTCCAGACGCACGGCGACGGTGGTTCGAGCGAGGTCGCCGGAGGCGACCGTGGAGGTCTGGGCACCCCCCGGGGAGTCGATGGTG
>JBHELP010000127.1:0-33793 GCA_046263035.1 Candidatus Dormibacteria bacterium
GCGGATCGAGGGGCTGGAGAACCTCACCGAGGCCCTGTCCCGTGGTGGCGGAGCGGTCATGGCGTCCATGCATTTCGGGGCCTGGGAAACCGGTCTGGCAATGTGGAACGACCGCGGGCATCCCATGGCACTGCTCGCCGAGGAGTTGCGTCCTCGCGCTCTCTTCGACCGGGTGGCGGGCGCCAGGGGCCACCTGGGGGTGCGGGTCATACCCCTCGATGTCACCGCCATCCGAGGCGGCGAAGCCGATGCGGCCCGTCGCGCGGCCATGACCGCCATGCGCGAGGTGTTCCGTCTGCTCCGATCCGGCGTTCCCGTGGCCCTCGCCCTCGACCGGGATCTGGTCGGCGGCGGGACGCCATTGCCCTTCTTCGGCAGGGAGGCTCGCATCCCCCTCGGCGTTGTCGAGGTGGCGATCCGCAGCGGAGCCGCGATCATCCCCACTGCCCTCCTACCCACGGCCACGGGTGTCGAGGCCAGGCTCTATCCCGAGGTGGGCTACGATGCGGGTGCCCCCCGCGACGCCGAGGTGACCCGGGTCACCAGGGTCGTGCTCGCACTCTGGGAGGGGATCATCCGCGACCATCCCCATCTGTGGCATGTCCTGGACCCGATCTGGGACCAGCCCGCAGGTCCGAGGCCGGGCGCATGAAGGTCTGCCTCGTCTCGCCCTACGACTTCATGCATCCCGGCGGCGTCACCGAGCACGTGCGGCACCTCGCCGCCACGCTCCGCCGCCGTGGTCACCAGGTCACCATCCTTGCTCCCTCCAGCATCGTCGGGGACGACCACGGGATCTCCGGCTACATCCGTATCGGGAGAAGCGTGCCGGTCCGCAGCAACGGGTCGGTGGCCCGGATTGCGCTGTCCTTCCACCTCGTACGCCGCGTCCGCTCCCTCCTCAACGAGGAGGACTTCGACATCGTCCACTACCACGAACCACTGGTCCCTGCCCTTCCCATCACGGTGCTGCGGTTCCACCGTGGAGCCAACGTGGCTACGTTTCATGCCATGGCGCGGCGCAACCTCGGGTACTACTACGCCCGGCCCTTCCTCCGTCGCTACTTCAGGCGGCTCCACTCCTGCATCGCCGTGAGCACTCCGGCACGCGGCTTCATCGGCCGCTACTTTCAGGGCGATTACCGCGTCATCCCAAATGGCATCGATGTCTCCCGGTTCAATCCCAGTCGCCCGCCGATGGAAGGTCTGAGGACGCCCGGGCGGCAGACCATCCTCCATGTGGGCAGGCTCGAGAAGCGCAAGGGCTTCATGGGTCTTCTCAAGGCCTACGCCGAGTTGCGGACCCGGCGGTCCGAGCCCCGCCTGGTGGTGGTCGGGGACGGCCCCATGCGTGAGGAGTATGAGGAGTACGTCCGCGATCATCAAATTCCCGACGTCCTCTTCTGCGGTCATGTCGAGGCCGACCTGCTCCCCCGCTACTACACCGCGGCGGATGTCTTTTGCGCGCCGGCCACAGGAGGCGAGAGCTTTGGCATCGTCCTGCTCGAAGCCATGGCCAGCGGCGTGCCGGTCGTCGCCTCGGCCATCGCCGGCTTTGGTGAGGTGGTGGCCGCCGGGACGGACGGACTGCTTCTTCCTCCCCGGCAGCCCCGCGCGTGGTCCGCCGAGTTGGAGAGGCTGCTCGATGACCCGGCCCGCCGTCGCTCTCTCGCAGACGCCGGCCTGCTCAAGGCGCAGGCGTTCGCATGGGAGAGAGTGGCGGACTCCATTCTCGACGTGTATCGGCAGGCGCGTTCGCGTTCGCGCGACAACCTGGTGGCAGCCGGTGTTCACCAACAAGTTCCAGGAATGGGTTAGGGCCGGGGCGCGCCGCCTCGTTCCGGGGCTGCGCCTTCTCGGCATCACACCGAATGCCCTGACGCTGGTGGGCCTTGCCGTCACGGCCCTTTCCGCCGTGCTCATCGGTGCCGGCTTCCTCGCCGCGGGGGGTGTCGTGCTGCTCATCGCCGGGGGGTTCGACATCCTCGACGGCGCCGTCGCCCGGGTCACTGGCAAGGTGTACCGCTACGGCGCCTTCCTGGATTCGACGTCGGATCGCTACAACGAGGCCTTCACCTACGTGGCCCTCCTCTACTTCTTTCTGTTTGCCGGCGATCGCCACAATCTGGAGGCCATGCTGATCATCGCGGCCCTGACCGGATCGCTGCTGGTGTCATACGTCCGGGCTCGCGCCCAGTCCCTGGGCTTTGTCTGCGACGGCGGCATCCTGGCCCGGCCGGAGCGGGTGATCATCACCGTGCTCGGCCTTCTCGTCGCCCCGCTGCTGGTTCCCCTGCTGTGGGTCCTGGCGGTGTTGACCAATGTCACCGCTCTCCAGCGCATCTATCTGGTCTGGAGGCAGTCACGACCGGTCCCCGCGGGATCGCCATGAACCGGGCCATGACCTGGGCCAGATGGGAGCTCGGCAGGCGGATCGAGGTCACTCCGGCCATCCGCCTCATAACCGTTGAGCGCTTTGTCAAGGGCGCGGTACTGCTGGTGGGCGGCCTGGCCCTGCTTGTCGTCAGCAACCACGGCGACACCGTGCCCAGGATCGCCGGAGACTTGCAGAACGAGCTCAACCTGAGCCCCGGCCGCGGGGTTCTTCGCCAGGTGTACGCGACCACGATCATCAGGTTCGGCAACTACTCACGCCTCCACGAGGACGCGGTCGCCGCCGGCGCCATGCTCTATGGTGCCCTCGAGGTCTTCGAGGGTGTCGGGCTGTTGCTGCGGCGGCGTTGGGCCGAGTACCTGGTGCTGGTCGCCACGGCCGCATTCCTCCCTCTGGAGATCGGCGAGCTCCTCCACAGCGCAACACCTCTGAAGGCGGCGGCGCTGATTCTCAACATCGTCATCATCCTCTACCTCGTCTGGCGCAAGCGGCTCTTCCTGGAGCGTCCCGGTCAGCACGTCGTGGCTGACGACACCGTCCCGGCGCCGGGCTGACCACGAATCCACCGTCAGCAGGATGGCGCGTTGAGGATGGCGACGACGTTATAGGCGTTGAACAGACTGTGCACCACGGCGCTGATCAGCAGCGATCCCGACAGCTCGTAGACGATGGCAAGGACGACGCCCACCCCGAAGAGGGGAAGAAAGAGGAGCAGATCGGCATGAGCCGCACCGAAGATCGCGGCGCTCACCGCCACTGCCGCGGCCACCGGCAGACGGTTGCGGAGCCAGCCGTAGACAAAGCCGCGAAAGATGGTCTCCTCGGCCGCAGGGTCGATGATCGACACCAGCACGATGGCGATGCCCAGGGCGTGTCCAAATTCGTGGCGAACGGCAGTGCACTGACCGCTGCCGGCACCTGGCAGCAGCCTGGCGCTCAACTCGGCCAGCCACACAGCCGCGATGAGCGTGGCCCCCGACACCGGCAGGGCTATGGCCAGCCAGCGTCTCCTGACGCGGCGCCAACCCAGGTCTCGGACGCTCGCGTGCCGCCGGATGACGACCAGACCCAGCACCACCGCGACCCACGAGAGGTACACACCGGTGGCTCCCGCAAACGCCTGAACGGCGGTCCGGGCCTCGCCGCTGACGGCGGCGTCGCCCACATGGGCAAGGCCTCGCAGGAGCAGGGCCCCGATGGGGGCCACCACGAAGGCGGTGGTGAGGAAGAGAAGGATGTCCGTCCAGTCCCAGGGGACGCGGCGTCGAGACCCCCGGGCGGGCAGGCCGGCGGCATGTTTCACATTCATCGGGGGCGCCATTCTGCCGAACTACAGGGGTGCGCGCGGTCATACGGGCACATCCCGTCGCCCCCTTCCTACACTTCGTGACCATGCCCGGGGCACACACCATCGGGCACGCTCGCGTGGCTGGACGGTTGGGGGCCGCGGCGCGTGAGGACAACCTCTCCCATGCCCTCCTCATCGCCGGACCCCCCTCGGTCGGCAAGACCACCGTGGCGCTGGCCCTTGCCAAGCTGCTTCTGGACTGCTCCTCGTGGCCCGGGCCCTGCACCGGCCACCCCGATCTCTGGCTGGAGGACGGCGACGCCGAACGTATCGGGATCGATCGCCTCAGGTCCGGCGGCGGCGAGCGGCAGGAGCGGACCCTGCAGGACTTTCTCGCCCTGCACAGCTATGTCGGGGGCGGCAGCCGGGTGGCCATCATCGCTCGCGCGGAACGGTTGACCGTCGAGGCGGCGAACTGCATCCTCCGCACCGTGGAGGAACCGCCTCCGAGGACACATATCGTCCTCTGCACGCCCCACCCCGAGCGCCTCCCCGAGACAATTGTCTCCCGCTGCCAGAGCCTGGTCCTGGCACCTGTGGCACGGCCGGAGATCGCCACCTGGCTGGTGAGCGGTCACGGCGTGGGCGCCGATCTGGCCGAGACCGCCGCCCTCCTCTCCGGTGGCCGCCCGGGACGGGCGCTCCGCCTGGCAACTCACCAGGACATTCTCCAGGAGGAGATGAACGCCCTCAACCGGTTCCTGGCCGTTGCCGGCCAGGGCACCGTGGCGGCGATCCAGGCAGCGGACGGGCTGGCGCCGCCCACGAGCGCAGAGGGCCGGGAGCGTTCTCTCGTCCAGCTCGCGGTGTGGTCGGAATTCATCCGCGATGCCATCTGCCATGCGGAGGGTACCGACGAGCTGAGCACCTGGGCGGCATACCGGCCTGCTGTCGCTGCATGGGCACGACTCCCCGTCTGGCGGCTTGTCGACATGCTGGCCGGCTGTGTGAGGGCCGCCGACGAGCTCGAGCGCAATGCCAACAGCAGGCTCTGCTACGAGGTGCTCTTCCTGGACATCTTCGGGCCGCCCGGTCCCCAGCCGCCCGCGTTGACCGGGTGGACGCCGCCGGCGGTTCCCGGCGTGGGCGCATCGGTCCCCCGAGGAGCGCCGCCGCGTAATCCTGAGTAAGATGATCGATGTTGTCAACAATGGCGGCCGACGACGCCGTCGAGATGAAAGGGAGGACCCCGTGACGGATTACGCCAGCCCTGAGGTTGTCGTCACCACCGAGTGGGTGGCCGAGCACCTCACTGATCCCAACGTCCGCATCCTGGAGGTGGATTACGATCCCAGCAGCGCCTACGAGCTGGGCCACATCCCCGGCGCCGCCCTCGTCGACTGGAAGAAGGACATCAACGACACCCTTCGCCGCGACATCCTCTCCAAGGCCCAGTTCGAGGAGCTGATGAGTCGAGTCGGCGGCACCGAGGCGACGACCCTCGTCCTCTATGGAGACATGCGGAACTGGTTTGCCGCCTTCGCCTTCTGGACCTTCAAGATCTACGGGCACGATGATGTCCGTCTCATGAACGGCGGCCGGCGCAAGTGGATCGACGAGTCCCGGGAGCTGACCCAGGAACCCGCCACCTTCACCGCCTCCAGCTACACGGCCAAGGAGCCGGACACCAGCCTTCGCTCCTTCCTTCCGGACGTCAGCAACGTTCTCAACAACGAGGAGTACCGCCTCGTCGATGTCCGCTCACCGGCGGAGTTCAAGGGTGAGATCAGCGCGCCTCCGGAGTACGCCAACGAGGGGGCTCAGCGGGCTGGTCACATCCCCGGAGCCAAGAACATTCCCTGGGCACAGGCGATCAAGGACGACGACACCTTCAAGTCCGCCGACGACCTCCGCGAGCTCTACGCCCAGCAGGGGATAACCGACGACAAGCCGGTGATCACCTACTGCCGGATCGGCGAACGCTCGTCGCACACGTGGTTTGTGCTCAAGTACCTGCTGGGATTTCCGAAGGTGACGAACTACGACGGCTCATGGAGTGAGTGGGGTAACTCCGTGGGCGTCCCCGTGGAGAGGCCCGCCGCCGGTTAGGCCTAATCCGGTGCGCGTCATCGATCTGACCGATGCCGAGCAGGACTGTGGTGCGCCGGCGCTCGACCGGGTTAGACGGGCCTATGGAGAGCTCGCCGCAGGGGAGGTAATCGAGGTGACCTCCACCGTGGCCGAGCATGCCTTCGCTGTTCGCGCCTGGCTTGCCAGGGTCGGCGGCAGCATTGTCGAAGACAGCCGGGAGGGGGCTCGGACGCGGATCCGGCTCCGTTCCGGATCTGGCTGAGCGCGGTAGCGGGACAACCGCTGGGGGCGTCGGCTTCGTATGGTGGGGCGATGAGTACCACAGAGGCCACCGTGGAGAGCGGCCAGGATCGCGGCACGGGGGCGAGGCTGTTTCCGCCAGATTTTCTCCTCGGCTGTGCCAGTGCCGCGCACCAGGTGGAGGGCGGGATCGACAACGACTGGAGCCGCTGGGAGCGCGAGGACCCGGCGCGGATAAGGGACGGAAACATCTCCGGTTTGGCCTGCGACCATTACCGACGGTACAGGGAGGATCTGGAGGTGCTGGCCGCACTCCATCAGAACGCCCACCGCTTCTCCGTCGAATGGGCAAGGGTGGAGCCTGAGGAGGGTCGCTTCGACTCGTCGGCGCTGGATCACTACGCCGACGTTGTGGCCACCTGCCGCCGGCTTGGGATGGAGCCGATCGTCACCCTGCATCACTTCACGCTTCCCCCCTGGCTGGCCGCCCGTGGCGGCGTGCTGGCGCGCGACGCACCGCGGCTGTTCGCCCGCTTCGCCGCCTCCTGCGTGGAAGCCTTTGGAGCCCAGGTCACCTGGTGGATCACCATCAATGAGCCCACCGTCCTCGCGGTGATGGCCTACCTCGAGGGCAAGTGGCCCCCCGGTGAGCGCTCCATGGTGCGGACCCTGCGTGCCCTTGGAAGCCTTGTCCGGATGCACGCCGCCGCGGCTCGAGCGGTGCGCCGCACCGCCATGAGCAACCACGGCCGGCGGGTGATGATCTCGATCGCACACCATGAGCGGCGGCTGCGCCCCGGGACAGCGTCACACCTGGAGCGTCTGGTGGCCGTGCCGGCGGACGTCCTTTTCAACAGGTGGTTCCTGCGGATGTGTATGAGTGGGCGCCTCCTGCCTCCGGTGGGCAGTGGCCGCACGGTCCCCGGGCTGGCCGGCTCGCTGGATTACGTGGGCCTCAACCACTACTGCGACGAGATGACCACCTTCGACCGCCGGGCATGGGGGACCTTGTTCGCCCGTATCTCGCCGCTCCCCGGCCTCCCCACGTCAACCTATGGGTGGGCCATCGAGCCCGACGGGATGAGGCGCGCCCTGGAAGCCCTGTGGCAGGAGTTCCACCTTCCCATCATGATCACGGAAAACGGCGTGGCGGATACCGACGACGAGCTCAGGCCCTCGTTCCTGATCGGTTATCTCACCGCCGTGCAGGAGGCCATGGAGCGCGGGGTGGAGGTGCGTGGCTACCTGCACTGGACATCCATGGACAATTTCGAGTGGGCGGAGGGCTACGCGCAGCGGTTCGGCCTCTTCGCGGTCGACAGGGAGACCATGGAGAGGCGCCGGAAGCCCAGCGCCGACCTCTATGCCGAGATCTGCCGCACCCGCCTCGTTCCCGCCGCCGTACCCGCGAACGCCTCTTCAGTCTGACACCCAACTGGGGCTCTCGGGTCAGGCGCGCCTCGTTGCCGCCGTCGTAGGCGGGTACGACGACGCTTCGGTCTGACGGTGAGCTGCTTCTTTCGGGCGCCGAGCACGACGCTGAGGCCAAACCCGAGCGCGAGCGGCGGCAGCCCTGGCACAATGGCTCGCGAAACAGCCGGAGTTTGTGCTGTTTGCCCATATGACTGGCGGTGGAGGATCCGATGGCTGGACGGAGCAGGACAGAGGCGGTGACCCCGGATGACCTGGTGCGGCAGGCGGAGGCGGCGGGGGTCCGCTATGTGGATCTGCAGTTCACCGACGTGGTGGGATCCGTCAAGACTGTGACCATCCCGGCCGCCGAGCTCGGCGCGGCCGTCGAACACGGCACCTGGTTCGACGGCTCCTCGGTGGAATCGCTGGCACGGACGGCGGAGAGCGACATGTACCTGGTGCCGGACCCGGGGACCTTCCAGGTGCTGCCCTGGGCGGCCCCGGCCCGCACCGCCCGACTCGTCTGCCGGGTCACCACACCCGACGGCGAGCCCTACCCCGGCGATCCCCGTGCCGCCCTCGTTCGTGCGGTGGATGGGGCGGCCAGGCTGGGATTCGACTACCGCTGCGGACCAGAGGTCGAGTTCTTTCTTCTAGAGAGGGGCGAGGGAGGCGTCGTGGCCCCCCTTCCGCACGACCACGACGGATACTTCGATTTCTCGACGGACCGTAGCGCCCGCGTGCGGCAGGCCATGGTCACCGCCCTGCAGGATCTGGGTATCGGCGTCAACACGGTGCACCACGAGATCGCCGCCGGTCAGCATGAGATCGACTTCGCCCACGCCCCGGCGCTCAGGTCCGCCGACGATGTGATCACCTTCCGATACACGCTGCGGGCCGTGGCGCAGCAGGCCGGCGTCATCGCCAGCTTCATGCCCAAGCCGTTTCATGGCGTGAGTGGAAGCGGGATGCACGTGCATCAGAGCCTGGTTCATCGGGATGGAGGCAATGCCTTCCACAGCGGCGCTGACGAATATGGGCTGAGCGACCTGGCACGTCACTTCATCGCCGGCCAGCTCCATCACGCTGCGGGCATGTGCCTGGTGCTGGCACCGCTGGTCAACTCGTACAAGCGGCTGGTGCGCGGCTTCGAGGCGCCGGTGTTCGTCTCCTGGGCCCGGACCAACCGTGGTGCCCTGGTCCGTGTGCCCCATGTGGGCCGGCGCGAGGCCACCCGTGTGGAGCTGCGCAGCCCCGATCCATCATGCAATCCCTACCTGGCCTTTGCAGTGATGCTGCGCTGCGGCCTTGATGGGATCGAGCGGCGGCTACCCCTCCCCGCGGCGGTGGAGGAATCCCTCTACGGCTTCGACGACGTGGAGCTCGAGCGGCGCAATGTTGGCGTGCTTCCCGACAATCTCAAGGACGCCATCGCCGCCTTCCGAGCCGACGAGGTCGTGCGTGACGCCCTCGGGGACCACCTGGCGGAGCGATTCCTCGAGGCCAAGCTGCTCGAGTGGCGGGATTATCGGGCCCAGGTGACGCCCTGGGAGTTGGAGCAGTATCTGGAGCGGGCGTGAGCACCTCGTTGATCACCGTCAAGGACGTGTGGAGAGGCAGCCTACCCCCGGCCACGGAGCTGCTCGGGGGCGGCGAGGGCCTCGATCGCCGGGTCGAGTGGGCGACGGCCCTGCGGACACGGCCTCCGGCCTTCGATGCCATCAAGGGCGGTGAGCTGGCCTTCGTCCCGGTCAAGAGCATCCGTCTGCTTGATGACCGTCTCGATCTCGCTCAGGTGATGACCAGCCTGGCCGAGAAGGGCGGGGTGGCGGTGGCGGTGGTCGGAGACGTCTCGCCACAGAGCCTCGAGGTCGCCGAGCGGCTGAGCCTGCCCCTGCTCCGCCTGCCCGCCTCCGTTCACGTCGCCGACGTGCAGCAGACCACCGTCCGCTTCATCCTCGAGCAGAGGACCCTTTTGCACGAGCGCGAGCAGACCCTGCACCGGCGGCTCATGGAGCTGGCCCTGTCGGGTGCCGGACCGGCGGCCATAGTCGATGAGGTCTCGAGAGCGGTCGGCGCGGTGGCGGCCTGGCAGGATGAAGATGGCTCGCTACGTCATCTCACCGACGCCGATGAGGTGCTGGGCCGGTGCCTGGCCGCCGACATGACGGAGGTCCGCGGCTGGAGCAGCCGGGTCGCTCTGACGGCGGCAGACCCCCCGGTGCGTGAATTCTCCCTCCTCCAGCTCTCCGACCGGAAGCGACTGGTGTCGCCGATCCCGGTCCGCGACGACATCGGCGGTTACCTGAGCATCGTCGGGCCCCAGGCCCATCTCGGTCATCTCGTCCGGCTGGCATGTGCCCGAGCAGCATCCGCATGTGCCATCGAGCTCGATCGCGAGCGGGCCGTGCTCAAGGCCAGGGATGACCTCGAGGGGGAGTTTCTCGACTCCCTTTTGACCGGGACCTTCTCGTCGGAGGAGGCGGTGCAGGAACGAGGCCGCCGGCTGGGATTCGATCTCGGGGGGCACGTCACGGTGCTGGCGGCGCGGGACGACAGCGCCATCGGGCAGCCGTGGGAGGAGGCGGCCCTCCATGCCGCCCGGGGATGGGTCCGCCGCCGAGCCTCGGCGGCCCTGGTGACCCTGCATCAGGGCGCCGTCTGCGCCATCATTCCCTCGCCTGCCGATGGTCACGGCATGGTGGGGAGGCTGGCCCACGACCTCCGGTTGGAATGCGCTCAGGCGGCCGGCCGGCCGGGCCTCTCGGTCGGCGTGGGTCGGCCCAAGCCGGGTGTCACCGGTGTGCGCGCCTCCCATCGCGAGGCTGAGCAGGCGCTGACCCTGGGTCACCGCCTCTTCGGCGGCGGCCGGGTCCTGGATTTCGCTGATCTCGGTCTGCATCGGCTGCTCTTCGCACTCACCCAGCATGCCGAGCTCCTCGAGTTCCATGGCGACAACGTGGGGGGTCTGGAGGCCTACGACGAGCGCACAGGAGGGGCGCTGATGAAGACCCTGGACGCCTACTTCGCCTGCCACGGATCGCCCACCGAGATGGCGGAGCGCCTCCATCTGCACCGCAACACGGTCCTGTACCGGCTGGGACGGATCGAGGAGATCGGCCGTCTCAGCCTCAACGACCCGGCCACCCGACTAAACCTCCACCTCTGTCTGCGTGTTGGTGAGGTGATCCAGGCCGCCGGCCGCCCCTGATCCGGGAGCGTCACCGCTGGTACTTGGACTCGGCGCACAAGCTATGCGTTTGGGCTTTCGTGCGGAGCTGATCTGGCGGCCCTATCCATGCACCGCTACGCTTGCCGCAGCCGGTGTTCCGCCGGCATCCACGTCTCGACCTTGAGGAGGAGCTCGGTGCATCGAACAACCCGAATCAGGCTGGCACTGCTGCTGCCGGCCATGGCAGCCGTCCTACCCGTGACCGCCCTGGCCGCCGACGACAAGACCGCGAGCCAGGCCGCCGGTATTGCCGCCGACACGGTGTGGGTGGTCGTCGCCGGGCTCCTGGTCCTTTTCATGCAGGCCTGATTCGCCATGCTCGAGGTGGGTTTCACCCGCATGAAGAACGTGGGCACGGTGGTGGCCAAGATCGTGGTCAACCTGAGCGTGGCCTCGGTCGTGTACTGGGCCGTGGGCTTCGGCATAGCCTTCGGCGCCGCCGACGCCAGCCTCTTTCACTTCATCGGCTGGAGCGGCTTCGCGCCCAGCTTCAGCCCCGGCTCCGCGCTGGATCTGCCGGCGCTGTCGGCGTCCACCGTCCCCGCCGCGGCGAAGTTCTTCTTCGAGTTCGTCTTCTGCGCCGTCTCCCTGGCCATTGTCTGGGGAACGATGCTGGAGCGCACCAAGTTCAGCGTCTACATCCTCTTCGCGATTCCCTTCTGCGCCTTCATCTACCCGCTGATCAGCCATCAGCTCTTCGGCGGTGGCTGGCTGACATCGGCGGTGCACGCTCAGGACTTCGCGGGCTCAACGGTCGTCCACCTGACCGGTGCGACGGCCGGATTCGCAGGATTGCTTCTGCTCGGTCCCCGCATCGGCAAGTACGGCGCCGACAAGCGGCCCAACGCCATTCCAGGGCACAGCATGCCGCTGGCCCAGCTCGGTGTGATCATCCTCTGGTTCGGCTGGTTCGGCTTCAATCCCGGGTCGACCCTCAATGCCACCAACCTGCACTTCGCCGACGTGGTCGTCACCACCAACCTCGCCGCGGCCGCCGGCGCTCTTGCTGCTATGGGCGCCATCTACATGATGCAGCGCACCCTGGATGTCGGCATGATCGGCAACGGGGCCATCGCCGCGCTGGTGGCCATAACCGCCCCCTCCGGCTATGTGCAGCCGTGGGCCGCTCTGATAATCGGCGCGGTCGCCGGGATCATCGTGGTCTTTGGGGTGCTCGCCATCGACAAGTTGATAGACGATCCCATCGGCGCGCTCAGCGCTCACGGCCTGGCGGGGATCTGGGGCACGCTCTCCTGCGGGCTGTTCACCGACCCCCAATTCGCCACCCTCAACGGCATCGGCGACGGCGGGCTCTTCTACACGGGAAACCTCACCCAGCTCGGTCGTCAGGCGGTCGCGGTTGGGGCCAGCTTCGTCACCGTCTTCGTGCTCTCATTCCTGCTCTTCTGGGTGATCAAGCGGGTTGTCGGGCTTCGCGTCAGCCAGCGCGATGAGCTCGAGGGCCTGGACATCAGCGAGCACGGCATGTGGGGCTACCCCGAGCAGTTCATGCCCGTTCCCGGCGGGGCCTACATCCATCCCGACGCCATTGCCGAACCAGCACGCCGAACGGCCACCGCCGTCACCCCGGAGTACCGGGCATGAAGAAGGTGGAGGCGATCATCCGGCCGGAGAGCCTGCAGGCTGTGCAGGACGCGCTCGACGTCCTCGGAGCTTCGGGGCTGACGGTCACCGAGGTTCACGGTTGCGGCACTCAGCGTGGCTACACCGAGACCTACAGGGGCGCCCGCGCCAACATCTCGCTCAAGCGCAAGGTCAAGATCGAGGCCGTGGTCGCCGACCCCGCCGTGGAGGGTGTTGTCGAGGCAATCTCCCGGGCGGCCAAGACGGGTGAGGTGGGCGACGGCAAGATCTTCGTCCTTCCCGTCGACGACGCGGTCCGCATCCGCACTGGGGAGCATGGCGAGGAGGTCGTCCGGCACGTCGCCCCGGAGCATTGGGGGCATTAGCAGGCGGCTCATCCCAGCACCGGCATCCTCCTCTTGGCAGGGGCGGGTCCCAGCGTGGGCCCGCCCCTGGACCGGCACCCTCCTCCTGGCAACGGGTAGGGGCGGCCCCATGCGGGGACCGCCCCTGGACCGGCATCCTCCTCCTGGCACGGGCCCCCCGTCCCTGGACCCGCCCCTACCCGTGCCCTGGCCGGTTGTCCCCCGGCGGATAGATGGCTGCGCCCTGGCATGTGTCGCTCTCTGGTTTCCACGAGCGTTGGTAGACTCGGTGTGCGATGACCTACACCGTCACCGAACCCTGCATCGACCTCAAGGACAAGTCATGCATCGACGTGTGTCCGGTCGACTGCATTCATGAGGCTGAGGAGGACCGTATGGTCTTCATCGATCCAGAGGAGTGCATCGACTGCGGGGCATGTGTCGACCCCTGTCCGGTCGACGCCATCTTCGCCGAGGAGGACGTGCCGGCGGAGCAGGCACCGTTCGTCGAGATCAACAAGCAGTATTTCACCGACCGTGAGACAGCTCGGGAGAAGGTCATGAGCCTCAAGCCACCACCCGAGGTGCCGGTCGCCTGAGCCGTCGCGTTTGTGCACCGGGTACAGGACGGCCGGGCGCGCTGTCGTCTCCCGGGCCCATGGAGGGCCGACCGCCGTACGCGCTAACCTATGCTGCCTCGGCCTGCTTCCGCAGTGGGCGTCACGTCATCAGCGTGAGCCCACTGTGGTCGAGCCACCCATCCCCCAGTCAGAGGCCGGAACGGCGTCGGTGAGGAGTACCAATGGCAATCGATGAATCCGTAGCTGCCAAAGGGTCAATCGAGGTATCGACCATGTCACAGTCGACCAGCAAGGCTGCGCCGTCCCCGCGGGATGTCATCTCCCGGGCGGAGAACCACGGGGTCAAGATGGTCGACTTCCGCTTCACGGACCTGCCCGGCTCGTGGCAGCACTTCAGCATCCCCATAGAGGAGCTCAAGGAGTCGGTGTTCTCGGAGGGTATCGGTTTCGACGGCTCGAGCATCCGCGGCTTTCAGAAGATCCACGAGAGCGACATGCTTCTCTTCCCCGACGCGGCGCGGGCCTTCCTGGATCCCTGCCTGGAGGTGCCCACGCTCGCCATCGTCTGTGACATCAGGGACCCGCTCACCCTCAAGCCCTACAGCCGGGATCCCCGCTTCGTGGCCCGCAAGGCGGAGGAGTACCTCCGGTCCACCGGCGTGGCCGACACCTCCTACTGGGGTCCGGAGGTTGAGTTCTACATCTTCAACTCGATCCGGTTCGACCAGAACAGCCACGAGGGCTACTACTTCATCGACTCCGAGGAGGGCGTCTGGAACAGCGGCCAGAACACCGGTCCCAACCTGGGATTCCGCCCCCGGCACAAGGAGGGCTACTTTCCCGTCCCCCCCGTCGACAAGCAGCAGGACCTTCGCAGCCGCATCGTCCTCGACCTCATCGCGGCGGGGATCGACATCGAGGTCCACCACCACGAGGTGGGCACTGCCGGTCAGGCGGAGATCGACATGCGCTTCGACACCATGGTCACCATGGCGGACAAGGTGCTCATGTACAAGTACATAGTCCGCAACGTCTGCTATCGCCATGGCTACACGGCGACCTTCATGCCCAAGCCACTCTTCGGTGACAACGGCAGCGGCATGCACACCCACCAGTCGCTCTGGAAGGACGGCACCCCCCTCTTCTATGACAAGGAGGGATACGCGCTGCTCAGCGACACGGCTCGCTGGTACATCGGTGGACTCCTCGCCCATGCCCCGGCGGTGCTGGCCTTCGCTGCGCCCACCACCAACAGCTACCGTCGCCTCGTCCCCGGCTATGAGGCGCCCATAAAGCTTGCCTACAGCGCCCGGAACCGGAGCGCCTGCGTCCGGATCCCGACCTACAGTAACTCGCCGGCCGCCCGCCGGCTCGAGTTCCGCTCACCGGATCCCATGTGCAACCCCTATTACGCCTTCTCGGCCATGTTGATGGCGGGCCTCGATGGTATCGCCAACAAGATCGAGCCGCAGAAGCCCATCGAGGCCGACCTCTACGAGCTTGAGGGCGACGAGGCGACCGCCGTGAGGGATCTTCCGGGTTCGCTGCCGGAGGTGCTTGACGCGCTGGAGCGCGATCACGCCTTCCTCCTCCAGGGCGGTGTGTTCACCGAGGACGTCATCGAGACCTGGATTCAGTACAAGCGCGAGCGAGAGGTCGATCCCATAGCCCTGAGGCCCCACCCTCACGAGTTCCACCTCTACTACGATGCCTAGGTGAGGATCAGATAGGTGTTGTGGAGCACGACGTAGGCCATGTAGCCGCTGCATGCCCAGCCGGTCACCAGGGCAACGTGCCGGGGCATGCGGGCCACCGCTAGCATCATGACGATGACGGCGGCGACCTTCACCGCCACGAAGCCTGTACCCGGACCCATCAGGGTCATGATCTGGGCGGCCATCCGATTGCCCTCACGTAGACCGACGGCAGACCCGGTGAGGGTTGTCACCACGTCGAGAAGCTGGAGCACCGCGAAGCTGAGCAGGGCCACCGCCACCGCGCGATCCCGCATCGACGCGTCGACACCGCCGGATGGCGGGCGGCCGGCGGCATCTGAGCCGGTCGTCAGCGACCGCCACACCCATTGGGCGACCGCCACAGGCGGCCTGGCCAGGAGGAGGACGGTGCTGATGCCCACCAGGCAGATGCCGCCCCCCCGAACCAACGGATCCGAGCCGGTGAGACCGAACACCCCGGCCGCGCCGGCGACCGCGCCGAGGATGAGAAAGCCCATGCCGAAGAGCACGATGACGACGTCAAGAGCGCCCTTGACCAGCTGATCCGTGGGAAGGACGCGCCCGCCGTCGCGGGGCATGCCCCTCGTCCTCCCTTCCGCGATCATCGTGCCAGCACCGAATGTCGGGGCACCAGCGACGACGCGACCTCGGCCACGGAGGCAGGGTCCAGTCCCAGCCGTGCCAGCAGCGCCGCCTGACCGCCATGCTCGATGAAGGCATCGGGAAGACCCAGCCGGCGGACCGGGACAACGATCCCTTCATCGCTCAGTAGCTCGGTCACCGCGGATCCGAACCCGCCGGTGGCAACACCATCCTCGAGGGTGACGACAGCTCCGTGCCGGGCTGTCACGGATGCCAGCCTCGGATCGAGTGGCTTGACGAACCGGGCGTCCACCACCGTTGCTCTCATACCTCTCGACGCCAGGAGATTCGCAGCCTCCCGGGCGACCGGCACCATCTTGCCGACCGCCAGGAGGGCCACCTCGCCGTCGCCCTCCCGCTCAACGTGCATCCGGCCGAGCTGAAGATCTCCGGCATCGCCGCCGCCGTTGTTGACGGCCGCCGGACCCTCTGGCACCGGAGCTGTCCCACGGGGGAAGCGCAGCGCGAAGGGACCATCGTGATGGAGACCGCAGACAAGCATTCGGCGCATCTCCTCAGGTGAGCTGGGGGCGCACAGCGTCATGCCCGGAACGCAGCGAAGATAGGCGAGATCGAGGGTGCCATGGTGGGAGGGACCGTCCTCCCCGGTGACGCCGGCCCGGTCGATGACGAAGACGACCGGCGCTCTGTGCAGGGCGGTGTCGCAGATCACCTGGTCAAAGGCTCGCTGGAGGAAGGTGGAGTAGATGCACACCACCGGCCTGAAACCCTGCATGGCGAGCGCGGTGGCAAAGGTGACCGCATGCTGCTCGGCGATGCCCACGTCGAAGAAGCGGTTGGGATAGCGTGCGGCGAAGGGAAGGAGACCGGTCGAGGATGCCATTGCGGCGGTGATGGCGACGATGCGCTCATCGGTGGCCGCGGCCTCCATGAGCGCCTCACCGAAGAGGTCGGTCCAGGATGCCGCCCTGGCCGTCCCCCTCCCGTTGCTGGGGTCGAAGCTGGCGACTCCGTGGAACCTGTCGATCTCGTCCCCGGTGGCCGGCTCATAGCCGTGGCCCTTGTCGGTGACGACATGGACGATCACCGGGCCGCCGCGGTAGCGGGCGGCATCACGCAGGGCCCTCTCCACCGCTGCGACATCATGACCGTCGATGGGTCCCCCGTATTTCAGCCCCAGAGTCTCGAATATGGATGTGGGCGCCACCAATTGCTTGAGTGAGTTCTTCATCCGACGAGCGGCGTCGTAGGCGGAATCACCAACCATCGGCAGGCCCCGCAGCACGGATCCGGCAGCGCCCTTGGCCGCCTCGTAGGTGGGCGAAAGGCGGAGTTGGCCCAGATTCTCCGCCATCCCCCCCACCGTGGGGGCATAGGATCGGCCGTTGTCGTTGAGCACGATCACCAGGTCGAGATCACTGTCGCCGATGTTGTTGAGAGCCTCGTAGGCGATGCCGCCCGTGAGCGCGCCATCGCCGACGACGCAGACCACCTTCCCGCTCTCCCCCCGGATGGCGCGCGCCGTGGCCGTGCCGAGAGCGTGGCTCAGCCCGCCTGACGCGTGCGAGTTCTCGACCAGATCGTGATCGGACTCTCGCCGCGACGGATATCCGCTCAGGCCACCCTGCTGCCGGAGGCTCTCAAACAGCCCCAGGCGGCCGGTGAGCATCTTGTGCACGTAGGCCTGATGGCCCGTGTCGAAGATGATGGCATCCGAAGGGCTGTCGAAGACTCGGTGGAGGGCGACCGTCAGCTCGACCACGCCAAGGTTGGGCCCCAGGTGACCGCCCGTTCGTGACACGGCCGTCACCAGGAAATCGCGAATCTCGGCGCACAATGGTGCCAGCTCCGATTCATCCAGGCCTCGAAGATCCGCAGGACTCGCGATAGCGTCGAGGACCATCGTTCGAGTCTATCTCAGCCCAGCCCGATGATCACGGCCAGCAGCCAGACTGCGCCAACCGGGATGAGGACGGCAAAGGGCACGACCGCAAAGACCACGAACGAGAAGACCAGCTGCTCATCGGGTACCCGCTCCGGATGCCGCTCCCTGGTCCTCAGGTCGAGGACGTACCACAGCAGTCCTCCGGCGATAAACCCGGCGAGCAGTATGAGGATGCCGGCGAGGGCGCCGGCCACGCCGATCCGCTGCGGGCCACGGGTGAGGCGCCAGCCAGCCCCTGCCGTGAGTGACAGGAGTCCGCAGGAGACGAACCGCAGCAGCACCCCGGTCACCGAGCCCGCCGGTCGGCGTCTCGGGGCGCCGGTCCCCTTCCGGAATGACCGGTCAGGCATCAGCCGTGAGTATGAACGCCAACCTCGACGGGTGCTGCGGATGGATTGCGGGGTGCGCCCTCCAGCCTGGCCACCGAGCAGCTCTCACCGAGACGCTGCTGCACATGCTCGGCGACCGAGGCGTCACTCGTGGTCATCACCACCTGGTGAGACTCGGAAAGGGCCGCGATGAAGTCCAGGGCATTCCCCGTGCGGCCGCTGTCAGCAGTCAGCAGAGGCTCATCGAGAAGGAGCGGAACGGCCTCCCCGCCGCCCGCGAGCAGCTCGCTGATGCCCAACCTCAGTAGCAGCGACACCTGATCCCTGGTGCCCCTGGAAACCAGCTCGAGGGGAACGAGCTCGCACCGCTGGTTGCTGAAGAGTGAGACGGCGAAATGCTCCGTGTCGACGTTGACCCTTCGGTATCGACCGTCGGTGATGAGGCACAGACGCTGCGCCACCGATTGGGCGAGGCGTGGAGCCAGGTCACGGTGGACGTACCGGGCGGCCTGCTCGATGAGGGTGATAGCCCGTTCCAGGGCGGCCAGCTGGCTCAGGCCCCGTTCGCGAGCCGCTGCACATGAGGCCCGTTCGTCGGCAAGGGCCGCGACGTTGGGCAGGGAATCAATGGCACCACCCAGACGAGCCCGGAGCACGGCCGCCTCGCCGGCTGCCGACGCGGCCACCCTGCGGGCATGCGTGGCCTCCCTCTCCAGCACGTCCAGGCGGGCCCCCTGGAGCGGTACGGCAGCGGCGACAGCCGAGGCATCGACACCGCGCTCGCGCAATTCCTGGGTGAAACCCTCTGCCCGACGGCCCAGTGACTGCTCATCAGAGCCAATGGCCTCGATGCGGCGTCGCACCTCACTCAGACGGGTCCGTGCCTCGTCGTGACGCCTGCGCCCCTCGCAGCCGGCGCGGAATGCTGCCAGTGCTTCGCTGCTGCTCATGCCGTCGGGAAGACCGGCGCCGGTGAAGATCCGGCGCAGGCGCTCCTCGATCTCGTGCACATCTGCGGCCCGCCGAGTGGCCTCCTCCATGATCATGACGGTCGCCGACTCCTCGCGGGTGAGCACCTCATCCTCATGGTTCAGCTGATCCCAGCAGAGGCGCCTCTCGACCGCCTCTCGCACGGCCGCCAGCGAGGCCCGAGCTCGGTTCGTGTACTCCTCCACACTTCTCGGCTCCCCGGCAGCCTGGTTCCATGGCGGAGCGTTGATTCCCAGCTTCTCGACGACCTCCGCGCATGCCAGGGAGAGCTCGGCGGCACGACCTCTGGCGGACTCGATGTCACATCGGTGGGCTTCCACGAGGATCTCCAGCCGTCGCAGTTCCTCCTGGAGCCGCTGCAGCATGGGCAGCCGGCTGGCGGCAATCTCCAAGCCCTGATCGCTGGCATCCAGTCCCGGAAAACGGCGGCCGAGCTCCCGGCGGGCGCGCCTCCCATCAGCCCCGATCAACAGGGCGACGGCGCCGACGACGGCTGCGGCAGCGGTCCCAACGCTGATCGCGAGCGGGGCGGCCCCGCTATGACCACTCATCTGCACCGCCAGTCCCACGGCGAGCGTCAAGGCCATGACGAGAACGGCCGCGTAGATCGAACGGCTACGTCGGCGTGGTGCCATCGCCCGCTGAAAAAGGTGGACGATGGAATCGGTCGAGGCTGCCGGCACGCTGCCGAGACCGGTGGCGGCGACCTGGCGCCGCAGCTGGTCGCAGCAGGCCTCCGCTCGCTTCATCTCGCCGACGCGGCGCGCGACTGATCCCTCGGCGGCCAAGGCCTTCTCCAGCGAGCGGGCCTCGTCGAGGGCGGGGGCATCGAGTGAGATGGGCGTCCCCAGCGCCTCGAGCAGGAGAGCCACCTCAGCCCGTCGGGTCCGAGTGCTGTGCAGCGTTGGGGCGGCGGCGTCGGCTCTGGACCGAGCCTCTCCGGCCACGGCCTCCGCCTGGTGGAGCTCACCCCCCAGAGCGATCACACGATCCTCGTCGTCGAGTGGGAAGTTGGCGTAGGGCCTAGTACTCTCCATCCTGCTCTCCAGCTCGGTCGACTCCCGGGTGGCCTCCGCCAGGTGGGAACGGTCTACGGCAATCTGGGCCAGCCTTCCCAGGAGCCAGGCGCGCTCACATTCCAGGCTGTGCTCCGCCGCCTGAGTGGAGGCGCTCTCCAGGTCCACCAGGCGCGCCTCGTCCGACGCAATGGCGGCCTCACGCCGCCGGCTCGCCGCGATCTCCAAATCCAGCTGTCGCATCCGGGCGGTCGCCACACCCAGCGGGGTTGCGGAACGGCGCTCCGACCCTATCCTCGCCATTGCTTCGCGAAGGCGGCCAACCGCGCCGGCGGCGGTGACCCCGCGTCCGGTATCGGCAAGCCTTTCCAGGGCCTCCTGAAGGCGCGCAGCCACCAGCCGCCGGCCGGGCGCGTCGGGGGAGGTGGCCAGGAGCCCGTCATCGCCAAGCCATGCCGTGGCGCAGAACACGGCTTCGTCAATGCCCAGGTGGACCTGACCGGGCGCCACCAAGCGACCGATCCGCATGTCGGCCGTGACATCACGACCTCCGATCTCCTGCACTTGAGCCGTCTGACCGCGTTGATCCAGCCGGCGGGCGACCCGGAACCGTGATCCGTCGTTCAGGGTATACGACAGCGCCACCCCGTAGGCGCCGGCGGTCCAGGGCATCCACCGATTCCATGGGCTCCGTTCAACGGCACGCCCCTGCCCTCCCGCGTCGAGCCCGTAGAGGGAGGCGCGAACCGCTCTATGGATGGTGGATTTCCCGGACTCGTTGCCGCCCACGATGACCGTGAGACGCGGGGAGAAGTCGATCGCCATCCCGCGCAGCCGGCCGAAGCCGGCGATGTCCAGCCTCTCGAGCCTCATCGCAGGCCCACCTCGACGCCGCTGAGGGCCTGGAGCCCATACCGCAGGGCGTCCTCGAGAACGGCCGCTTCCGCGGCATCCCCCCGGGTCTCGGCGATGGCGGCCAGTGTGTTGCGCGCGAAGGAACCTCGCGCGGTGCGTTCGGCGGCGGTGGTGGCGACGTCGAGGTCGGTGCGCGTCATATCTCGGACTCGCACGGCGGCCATGGCGGTCGCGTCCCTCAGGGCGGACTCCAGGCTGTAGACATCTGGCGCCAGGCCGCAGGGGACCTCACCGCTGAGCTCCACTCCGGCGATGGTGCGTTCAGGGTCCATCCCGGCCGTCCCGGCCAGGGTCGCGGCGATGGCCCGGTCGGCCACCGCGGTGAGCCCGGTGGCACCGCCGAGGTCGCAGTCGATCCTCACCGCCGACCAGGTATTGAGGCTGAGCGTCTCGAAGTGGATCATCCCTCCAGGGGTGATCTCGACGATCACCGGACCTCGGCCACCACCGTCCTCATAGCTGAGGGGCTCGGGCGTCCCTGGGTACAGAAGGCCGGTACCCTCGTCGAGGCGACGGCGATGATAGTGACCGCTCAGCGCCGCCGTGAAGCCGCGCTCATGAATATGCTCGGCGCGGAACGGCCCGTGCACGGACTTTCCCGCGGGCCGGGATCCCATCTCGGCTCCGTGAAAAAGAGCCAGATGGACACCGCCCGCGGATTGCGGTCCCGGCCCCGCCAGCGGATCGCCCTGCCAGGACGGCTGCTCATGCCCCAGCCCCCACAGCGTGAGTCCGTCATCCAACTCCAGGGGTGTCAGCGTCGGCGTTTGGAAGACCCGGACATTGGCGGGCCATTCGGTGCGGGCATACAGGGACTCGGGCAGCATGGGATCGTGATTCCCGGGCGCCAAGGCGACCAGAAGGGGTTGCCAGGCGGCGAACGTCTCGGCCAGAAAGTTGCCTGTATCCGCCCCAGCACGGTCGTGCTCATAGAGGTCACCCCCCACGGTGACGGCCCCACAGCCTCGTGCTCGGGCAACATCACCCGCCCTGCGCAGAGCATCACGCAATCCCTGGCGACGCCGTCGCGAGCCCTCGCCGTTGGAACCCATACCGGCGAAAGCCCTCTCGAGGTGCAGATCGGCGAGATGCAGGATTCGGTAGCTCACGGCGGTGACATGTCTGGTAGGGTGGCCTCCGGCGAACGTCAGTTCGCCAGAGGCTATCACATGGCTGTGGTCCCCGCAAGATCGTGGCCGGGCTGTGTCGTGGTCCCAGCGATCCCGGTGCGGGCTTCCGTCGCCCGGGAAGGGGCCGGAGTCCCGTGGGCTGCCGTCGCGCGAGGCCGGGGCGCTCACGAACGTCGGACTAAAGGTTGTAGACTCGTACTATTCGATGAACGAACATTTAGTGTCCCGTGCCCCGGGCAAACCTGCCTCAGCCTCGGCACCTGTCACTTCCGGGCGTGATGCAGGCCTCCGCTCGGATCAGGTGGACCGCTTCCTGGCCCTCATGCCGCGGTTGAGGCGTCGCTTCGAGGCGCACCTGCCGCCGGATGTCCGAGCCGAGCTGGCCACCGTGACGCCGCATCAGGTGGAGGCCCTGTGCCACCTGGTCCGCGAGGGGGGCGCGACGATGCATGAGCTCGCGCGCTCCCAGGGATGCGGCATGAGCTCGGCGACCTCGCTTGCCGACCGCCTTCACCGCCAGAGCCTCGCCGAGCGAGCACCTGATCCCGGCGACCGCCGGGTGGTCCGACTGCTGCCCACTCCCCGGGCCGCCGCCCTCATCGACAGCTTCCAGGCCTCACGACGAGAGGCGGCCATCGATGCACTGGGCGCACTGAGCGACTCGGAGGTCGACCAGCTGATCACGCTGCTCGACATGGTGGCGGGAGAGCCCTCGTGAGCGAGCTGATCACCGCCGAGACCGAGACCACGGCGGTGGAGTCGCCACCCCAGGAACTGGCCGGAACGGCCCCGGCGCCACCACCCCGGATTGGGCGCTTCGAGTATCGATGGGTGGCGCTCGCGGTGGTTCTGAGCGGCACGATCATGACGATCCTGGACGCCACCATCGTCAACATCGCCGTACCCACGCTGCAGCATGACTTTCATGCCGGCTCCTACACGGACATAGCCTGGGTGGTCACCGGCTACCTTCTCGCCCAGGGTGCGGTGATCCCGGCCACGGGATGGGCCACGGATAGATTCGGGACCAAGCGCCTCTACCTGATCACCATGGTCCTCTTCACGCTCGCCTCGGCCGCCTGCGGCCTGGCCCAGACCCTGCCCGAGCTGATCTTCTTTCGCGTGCTTCAGGGAATCGGCGGCGGGATGCTGATGCCCATCGGGATGACCATCATCCTCCAGGCTGTCGGACCGGGGAGCATGGGCAAGGTGATGGGCATCTTCGGTGTGCCAATGCTGATTGCACCGGCCCTGGGCCCGGTCCTCGGCGGCTGGTTCATTCAGGACTTCTCCTGGCGGCTCATCTTCTATGTGAACGTCCCCATCGGGATCATCGGCTTTCTGGCGGCCTCGCGATTCCTCATCGAGTCCGGGCGATCTCACAAGCTCCGGCTCGACTACATCGGGCTCCTGACAGCCACCCCCGCGGTTCTGGCCCTGATGTATGCGGTGGACCGGAGCAACGAGCTTGGCTGGGGCTCGCCCCTGGTCGTGGGCCTCATCGCCCTCAGCATCGTTCTCTCCGTCGCGTTCGTCCTCCGGCAGCGACGGGCGGAGGAGCCGCTTCTCCACCTGGAGCTCTTCCGGGACAGCACCTTCTCCTGGGCGATGGTCCTCAGCTTCCTCATCGTCACATCGCTCTTCGGCGCCATGCTCCTGCTTCCCCTCTACCTTCAGCAGGTGCACGGTTACGATGCCATCACCACCGGTCTCCTGCTCCTGCCCCAGGGTGCGACGGCCGCCATATCCATGCCGGTGGGCGGCTTCCTGACCGATCGCTATGGACCGAGACCGGTGGTCTCCACCGGTCTCGTGCTTCTGACCATCGCCGGCATCATGCTTGCCCAGATCCACACGGATTCCTCGATGACCTTCATCGTCGGGGCTCTGGCATTGCGCGGCTTCGCCATGGGCTTCGCCATGATGCCCACGATGTCGGCGGCTCTGGCACGCGTCCCACGACAGTTCACCTCCCGCGCCTCGAGCATCACCAACACTCTGCAACGGGTGGGCTCCTCCATCGGCATAGCCATCCTGGTCACGGTCCTCTCGGCTCAATTCTCGACGGCGGCGACCCAGACACCCTGCTCTCCATCCGAGGAGGTGCTCCGCAGCGCACCCGCATACGCGGCCTCAGGCACGCCGCGGGGAGAGGGCCCCGTATCCGCCGGGGCGCTCTGCGCCGCTCTGGAGAGGCGCATGGCCTCCCGGCCTGATCAGCGCTCTGCCGAGTCCTCCCAGTCCAGCGGTGACAGGACCTTCGACAGCTTCGCGGGTGAGCTGGGACGTTCGACCACGACGCGGTCCTTTGATCGTACCTTCGCCTTCATCGCCATCCTGTCGGCACTTGGGCTGGTGCCTGCCTGGTTCCTCCGCAAACCGGAGAGGGCCGCCGCCTCCGGCTGACCCCTGACCGGCGATCTGGCCCCGGCGTTCGTTGTGCTCAGCCTCCCGGGCAACCGGTTGTCGGTGAAGGGGGCAGGAGCCCATCCGTGATCCAGCCTTCGCCTTGCCGGTCTCCCGGGCAATAGTGGGAGCGGGATCCGTCGGATGCTCCGGTGGCTCAGCCTCCCGCCAGCCGGTAGCGGGTCTGGCGCCGGAAGACCAGCTCGTCCACGGGGATTCCAGTGATCTCCCGCAGGTGGCGCCCAATTGCGCCCCCCAGGGCGCTGACCACCACGCTCGGATATTCATGCGCGCCGGGTGCAGGCTCGGGGATGAGCTCATCGACCAGCCCCAGCTGGTGAGCGGTTTCGACACCGGGCTTCAGCGCCGCGGCGGCACGGGGCCGCTGACTGGTGTCGTGATAGAGGATCGCCGCACAGGTCTCCGGGGGGGCCACGGTGTAGATGGCATTCTCCAGGGCCAGAATACGATCGGCGACCGCTAGCGCGAGGGCACCGCCGGAGCCACCCTCGCTGAGCACCACACTGACGATGGGCACACGGAGCTCGAGCATGGTTATCAGTGAATCGGCGATCGCCCAGGCCTGGCCGCGCTCCTCGGCGGCCACCCCCGCATGGGCCGCCGGCGTGTCGACCAGGCACACCACCGGCATCCCGAACTTCTCGGCCTGGAGCATCAGCCGCTTCGCCTTTCGAAAGCCCTCAGGGTGGGCCATGCCGAAATTGTGGAGGGCCCGTCCCATGGCATCACTGCCCTTCTCCTGACCGATCACCATGACCCATCGCTCCCCGATCCGGGCGGGTCCGCCGAGCACTGCCCGGTCGTCGCCGAACAGCCGATCTCCGTGCAGCTCCGTCCATTCCGAGAAGGCTCCGGCAATGACCTGCCGGGAGCGGGGCCGATCCGGATGGCGGGCCAGCTCCACATGGAGCATGGCTGCCCGCTCACGATCGGCGGTGCTCGTTGCCGGTGCGGTCATGAGGCCGAGCGCCCGGAGATGAAGGCGCCGAGCAGGCGGGTGAGAAGCTCTCGAAGGCCGGAGCGCTGCACCACCACGTCGATCATCCCATGGCCGAGGAGGAACTCCGAGGTTTGAAATCCCTCCGGCAGCCGGTCCTGGGTGGCAAGCTCGATGACCCTGCCGCCCGCGAATCCAATGCGCGCTCTGGGCTCGGCCACGATCACATCCGCCTGGACCGCGAAGGAGGCGGTGACGCCCCCGAAGCAGGGATCGGCGAGGACACTGATGTAGGGAAGTCCGGCACGGCCGACGGCACTGACGCCCACCGAGCACCGGGCCATCTGCGCCAGCGAGACGATTCCCTCCTGCATGCGTGCGCCTCCCGAGGTGCACACGGTGATCAGGGGCCGCCGGTCGGCCACGGCCATCTCACAGGCTCGGGCAAAGCTCTCGCCCGCCGCGCTGCCCAGGGAGCCGCCGAGAAAGCCGAAGTCCATGCAGGCCAGCGCCACGGCCACACCACCGGTGGTGGCACGGGCGATGACGAACGCCTCCTCCAAACCGGTCTTCTCCCTGGCGCCGGCCACCCTCTCCGGATAGGGGATGCCATCGTTGAAGCCGAGCGGGTCTCGATCTGTCAGGTCGAGCCGGAGCACCTCGAGCGTGCCTGCATCGGCGAGCTGCCCGGCACGCATGATCGCGGGCAGGGCGGCGTGGTGGCCGCAGGACGGGCAGACACGAAGACTTCGATCGAAGCGCTCGCTGGCAATGCTTCGCGAGCATTGCTGACAGGTGATGGTCCCCGGGGGCGTCACCGGGCGCGGTCGCGGACCGGGCGGCGGAAGCTCGCGGACCGGTCGCCGCCGGCGGGCCATCAGCTCGACGGAGCTGCCGTCCACTGCAGTGCCGCCCCGCCCCACGTCGTGCCGGCGCCGAAAGCCGCGCAGACGACCCGGGTCCCGGGCTTCAACCGCCCCTCGGCCTGGGCCTGGGCCAGGGCGATCGGTATGGAGGCGGCGCTGGTGTTGCCCACCGATTCCACGTTGACGACCACGCGGTCCATCGGGATGCCCACGCGTTTGGCCGCCGCCTCGATGATGCGGAGGTTTGCCTGGTGGGGGACGAAGACATCGACATCGTCCACGCTCCAGCCGGCATCGGAGCAGAGGCCCGCGGTCATCTCGCACAGGCGTTCAACCGCCAGTCGGAAGGTGCCGCGACCGGTCATCCTGATGCCGTCTCCCGCCGCGTCGGGACTCTCCGACGGGCCGTAGAAGATGAGCTCGGCCTGGCCCCCGTCGGCACCCCAGCGGGTCGCCACCACACCGCCCTCGCCCGTCGCGCCAATCACCGTCGCGGCGGCCCCATCGCCAAAGAGGACGCAGGTGGCACGGTCACGGTAGTCCACCAGCGAGGTGAGCGACTCGGCCGCCACCAGGAGAACGTGGCGGGCCGTGCCGGTCTCGACCAAGGATCGCGCCACGGTGAGTCCGTAGATGTAACCACTGCACACCGCGTTGATGTCGAACGCCGGGATGTTACCGGGGAGGCCCAGCCTCCGCTGGATCAGGCAGGCCGCGGCGGGCACGCTTGTGTCGGGAGTGCAGGTTGCGCAGATGATCGCGTCGATCACCGGGTCGCCCGCCTGCCGGAGCGCCACCCGCGCAGCCGCGGCACCCATCTCGGAGGTGGTCTCGCCGCTTCCGGCACGATGGCGTTGCCGTATTCCCGTACGCTCCATGATCCAGGTGTGGGACGTGTCGACCATGGCTTCCAGCTGGAGATTGGTGAGCACGCCCACCGGGAGGTGGCTGGCAACCGCCAGGACCGTCGCTCGGGGGCCGCCGCCGTCGAGGAGGGGACTCTGGGGGCGCTTCTCGAGGCGTGTCGAGGACGTGGTGGGCATCGCCCGATCCTAAGCGTTGGCGGCCGTGGCCGGTTACGACGGCCATCCGCACAACTTTCCTCACCATGAGGCAGGACGTGCACCATTCCCGGATGCCATGCATACTGTCCCTGGTGGCAGCTGCTCGGGCGAGTGAAACATTGCGGACCCCTCAGGCGTTGCTCCCTCGATGACTCCCCCTCCCACATCCGTGCCCCACCGTCAGCGATCGCTGTGGCCGCCGAGCCGCCACCCCCGGCGCCGCCGGGGAGTACGAATGCTGGCCATCGCCCTGGGGCTGGCGCTGGCCCTCAGCGTGGGAGCCGGGGCGGTGGTGGCCGCCAGAGGCCAGAGCGCCCTCATGTCGCAGTCGCAGCAGTTCTCTGCTGCTCGGCACGCTCTCGATGACGCCCTGGCCCGAGCTCGGGCCGACGGCCTGACCGACGAGCAGCTCGCCGCCATTCGCCGTGATCGGGAGCGCCTCCTCGCCGAGCCCGCGATCCCCAACACGCTGGGTCTCTTCGATGCCGGGCAGGCGGCTCATCTGGGCCGTCAGGCCGCGGCCCTGCGGGCGCTTGTTCCCCGCATCGACCTGGTCAGGAACATCACCACCGATCACGACCGGCGTGCGGCGCTGGCGATCGTCGACGACTTCGACGCCGCCATCGCGGCCGCCTCGGAGGCCGGGCTCCCCGTGGTTGAGGATCAATCCCGCGCCACCATGGCCCGCCGGGCCGTGATGGCGGCCAGATCGCCCGCCGCCCTGTCTCGGGCGACCGCTCATCTGGCCGACCGGAGCGCCGAGGTGCGCACCGCCACCGATGCCAAGGTGGCGGCAGACACTGCCGCCGCCGAGCTCAGCGCCCGGCGGGATCAGGCCCAGGCGGCCCTGAGCCGGGCCGCCGATCAGCTGACCCAGGCCTCGGCCATCCCACAGCTCCAGGTGGCCGCCTACAAGTCGTCGCTGGACGAGCTTCAGGCCGCCTTCACCGCAGCCACGGCCCCGGCCGAGTACCAGTCGGTAGCCGGTCGCGCCAACCAGGTGGGCAGCGCGCTCCGGACGCTCCTCAAGTCCCGGTCCGACGCCTACCAGTCGCTGTCATCGGCCCGCCAGGTGGTCCAGCAGGCCACGGCCGCCAAGCTCGATGTCGGCTCCATTTCCGCCCAGCTCGACGGCGTCGCCGCCCAGCTCGACGCGGTGGGCACGGCCGACCAGTTCCGGGCAATCCTGGCGCAGATCGATGGCCTGGTCAACCCTCTGGCCGAACGCCTTGGAATCGTGGAGCTCGGGGCCGGGAAGGTCATGGTCATCAGCCTCGAGAAGCAGACCCTCACCGCCTATGAGGACGGCCACATCTTCCTGACGACGCTGGTCACCACGGGTCGCCCCGCCCTGCCCACCCCCACGGGAGCCACCACGGTGACGAGCAAGAGCCATCCATGGCACATGACCTCGGACTGGCCCAAGGACTCCCCCTACTGGTACCCGCCGTCGGACGTCAACTACGTCCTCTGGTTCCGCTGCTGTGGATATGGCATCCATGACGCTCCCTGGCGGTCCACCTATGGGCCGGGAACCCAGGCCCAGGGATCCCACGGTTGCGTCAATGTCCCGGGCGGCAGGATGCCGGCGCTGTTCAATTGGGCCGAGGTGGGCACCCGGGTCATCGTCCGCTGACCACGGGTGGCCTGGTGGGGGAGGCGGCGGGCGGTGGCCGGTAGTTTGTATCCTTGGGGCCGCCGATGAACCTGTTCAAGGGCCTCACCAACCAGCAGATCCTCTCGTTCTTTCTTGCCTTCGGCCTGTTCAACCTCTTCGTCATCATGGAGGCCGCCGCACTGGCAGCCTTCTACATGGCCAGCAAGCCGCGAGGGGGTCGGGTCCGCACTGCGGCCGCCTGGCACGTCGGAGCAGCCGTCTGGTTCAACTTCGCCGTGGTAAGCGCGGTCTGGTCGGCCCCGGCCGAGAAGGCGTTCGTCAACGGATCGAAACTGTTCGACATGGGCTACGAGCGGTTTCAGAAGGTGCTCATCGGCCTGGCCTTCACCGCCATCGGAGTCCTCTTCATGGCGGTCGGTTTCATTCAGGGATCAAGGCAGAAGCGTGCTCAGCGCGAGGAGGCGCTGGCGGCCTGAGGGCGTGAGCATGGTTGAACGTTTTCTTCTCGCGCTGCGCCATGACTTCGGTTGCCTGGTCATCGCCATCGCCTTCTTCATCATCATGATATCCACCATCGCCTTCGCCAACATCATCACTCCGCCCTCGCAGAACCCCTTCGTATAATGCGGCCCATCATCGGTGATCGCCTGGTGACCCACACATGGCACTGAATCCCTACGACTCACCCCGAGGTCGCCTGCACACTCGCGCCGAGGTGACACGCCGCCAGTTTCTGGGAATCATGGGCGCGATCGGTGGTGTCGGCGCCCTCGTATTCGGGGGCATTGAGAGCATCAAGTTTCTCTTCCCGGGTGCCACCCTGGAGGATCCTCCCGAGTTCAAGGTTCAGCAGGAGGCGGCCACGATCATCCCCGGGCAGGTCGTGCAGATCACGGAGAAGCGAATCTCGATCGTGCGCGATGACAAGGGCTTTTACTGTGTCTATCTCATCTGCACGCATCTCGGCTGCACGCCGAATTACGTCTCCGACGTGGTATCCGGATCGGGGGTCCCGCCAACTCTTGCGGCCGACAAGGGCGCGCGTTCCGGCGCGGCCAAGATTCCCAACGGCTGGGCATGTCCCTGTCACGGAAGCCGCTATTACATAGACTCGACGAACTTCTATGGACCGGCGCCCCGGCCGATGGACTGGGTTCACGTTCAGTTCTCCCCCGACGGTAAGCTGGTCGTGGATCGGAGCAAGCTCGTCGCTTATCGACAGGCAGGCGATCAGACCCCGCCGCAGTGGCGTCTCGATCCCGAGACCAAGAAGGACAACGGGATGACCCTGGGGACGTGATGACGATCAATGCGGTGAGGATTGGGGGATGAGCTCCCACAGCGGCGCGGAGAATCCGGTCAAGGCATTTGCCAGGCAATTCTGGGGATCAATTTTCCGCCACGGCCTGCCCACCACGGACAAGGTGGCCGCGCGAACGGCGCTCACCAACTTCTTTCTGCACATACACCCCGTCCGTGTCAAGAAATCAGCCATCCGAGTGTCATACACGCTGTGCCTGGGCGGCCTGTCCTTCTTTCTCTTCATCCTGCTGACCATCAGCGGACTTTTCCTCATGTTCTATTACGTCCCATCTGTGGACCAGTCCTATCAGAATCTCAAGGACCTGCAGTTCGTTGCCACATTCGGTCTGGTCATCCGGAACATGCATCGCTGGGCTGCTCACGGCATGGTGATCACCGTGTGGCTGCACATGGCCCGTGTCTTCTACCAGGGCGCGTACAAGCCGCCCCGGGAGTTCAACTGGGCGATTGGAACGATGCTTCTCCTGGTCACCCTGCTCCTCTCCTTCTCGGGATACCTTCTGCCCTGGGATCAGCTGGCGGTGTGGGCCATCACGGTAGGAACCAACATGGCCAAGTACGCCCCCATAGCCGGGCCCTACACGCGCTACCTGATGATTGGCGGTCGCAATGTCGGCCAGGGTGCTCTGATCAGGTTCTATGTCCTGCACGTGGTCGCCTTACCCCTCATCGGGTTCATTCTCATGGTTATCCATTTCTGGCGCGTCCGCAAGGACGGGTTCACGGGAGGCCTGTAGTCATGGCAACCGTTGTCGGCGGTGGTAGTCAGCGGCGTGATGACGGCGGTCGCGGCGAGACGCCGGCGCCCACGCGATCGGCGCGCCCTATCCCGGGCCCTGAGCTGGCCGCACCACCTCTTGTGGTGCGGAGGCGGGAGGATGAGGAGACTGTTGTCACGTTCCCAGCACTGGTGTGGCGGGAGTTCCTTGCCGGGCTTGCCTGCTTCATCTTCTTCCTGGCCGTCTCCATCCAGGTGAACGCGCCACTTCTGCAGCGTGCCAACACCGCGATAACCCCCAACCCGGCCAAGGCGCCCTGGTATTTCCTGGGCCTTCAGGAGTTGCTGGAGCGCTTCCCGCCGGTGATGGCCGGAGTGGCCTTCCCCTCGTTTGTGATCATTGGAATGATCCTCACCCCGTATCTGGACAAGAACCCGAGCCGGCGCCCACAGGATCGTCGTGTGGCCATAGCCCTGTTCAGCCTGTACGTCTGCCTGTCCGTGGCCTTTGTCATCATCGGCGTCTTCTTTCGCGGCCTGGCGTTTGACTGGGATTGGTTGAAGATCCTGGGCCATCCGGGGGTCAAGCCGGAGGTATGACCAGGCTCTTCGTGGCGCTCAGCGCGCTTCTCCTCATCCTCGTGGGCGTGGCCGCGGCCAAGGACAGTACCGAGCGTGATTACCTGGCCCAGCAGGACCGCTACCGGAAGGATCACCCTGGCTCGGAGTTCGACATCAAGGCGCAGCAGCTCTTCCCAACCTTCACCCAGGCGAAGAGGGGAGACACCTTCCGGGTCGAGCGCTGCATCTCGTGCCATGTTCCCGACATCCAGATAATCGGTCCGCAGGAGGCCGCCAAGAACCTGGCCACTGACTTTCTCAAGTACGCCCCCGACGAGCGGAAGGTGGCTGAGGCCAACCACCTCACCGGGGTCCATCCCGCCTTCATCGACACCGAGCTCTACGCAAAGTATGGGCCGGACGGATTCATTCCCTACAGCTTCAGCGACAGTGCCGGTAAGAAGCAGGAGGGCAAGCTACCCGGCTTCCTGCCCAGCTACGTCGACCCTGCCGCCAAGGGCGGCAAGCTGGGCATCGATGCCGTGGGGTGCATCACCTGCCACAACGGGGGACGGCTGGCACTGGACGAGATGCACGCGCATCAGAATCTCATCGTGAACCCGGAGTACGGGTGGTCCCAGGGCGCCTCCCTCTATTACAAATATTGCGCTCAGTGCCACGGGGGTCAGGGGGAGGGCGGTGTCGGGCCACCCTTGAGCAACCAGGACCGCCTGGGCTTCTTCAATGAGGACTATTACTTTCGCTGCATAGAGTACGGCTTCACCGGCTTCGAGCACCTGGGGAGCATCATGCCGCAGTGGGGTTCCACGGCATCCGACTTCACCTACGACTCCAAGCGTGACAAGTCCAAACCACCTGCCAAGCGCGTGTTGACGCCCGACCAGGTCAGCCTTCTGGTGCAATTTGTCAGGCACTGGGAGACCTACGAGACCCTCCCGTGAGGAGCAGACCATGAGAAGAAGCACGTTCAAGAGAGACGTCATCGGCACCCTTTTCATCTTTGTCGTGCTCTCCAGCCTCACCTTCGTGATCATGCTCGGTGAGCATTTCCTCGACAACTTCAAGGCGCACTGAGCGGCATGCCGAACATGACAGGTCTGCTCGCTGACCTCGATCCCGGGGATGCCGGCTGGGGAGACGTGCTCTTCGTCACCCTCTGGGCGGTGGCATCGCTCCTCCTCGCCTCCTATTATTGCTATCGCGCGTTTTTCACGGCACGATGACCCACCCCGTCAGGTGGTAGCCATGGGTATGAGCAGCTCCCCCCCTCATCGCGATTGGCGGATTGCGGCGGGCCTGTCGGTCATACCGGGGCTCGGCCAGCTATACAACAGCCAGCCGCGCAAGGCTCTGTTCTTCCTGGTCGCCACCACCCTCACGCTGGTACCGGCGGTCACCCTGATCACCCTGGGCGAGGGAATCGGCCATGCCCTGCTTCAGCACCGGCAGTTCGCCGGCTTCCTGCTCTTCTCCTTCGCGTCCATCCTGGTGTTCCTGGGCCTCGTGGTTCTCGGGCTCTTCCTCTGGGCGAGCGCGGTCAGCGATGCCCGCCGGACCGCTCAGGATGCCGCCACAGGGAAGCCCACGGCCGGTCGCTGGTGGTTCTTCAAGCTGTGAGGTCCCTGGTAGAGGTGGTGAGGCGCCTCCGGCCCGGCGCCCGGGGAGAGACTCCGGGTTCCCGGGGGCCGGCCCGGTCGACTGGGCAGGAGCACCATCCCGATCCCTCCATGCCGCCTCAGAACCGGGGTGAATGGGGCCGGGCCGCGCTCACCAACGTTGACATCACCGAGGCGGTCAAGAGCCAGATACACACCCGGACGAGGCCGTGGGAAAAGTGACGGCCGCCACGTTTGACGCCCGCATGGCGGGGGTGAGATCATCTCGATCCGCCCTGCCCCCATTGAGGACTTCACCCTGACACACCTGCTCGCCGTTGACACCTCCCCGCTCCACTCGGGCGGTCCTGTCGACGACCACATGCAGTTCGTATTCGGCTGGGTGTTCTGGGCCTCGATCGCCCTCGGGGTACTGGTGGGCGGTGCACTTCTCTACGCCATGCTGCGGTTCCGCAGGCGGGACGACGAGGAGCCCGTGCAGTTCCACGGAAACACCAAGCTGGAGCTGACGTGGACGGCCATCCCCTTCATCATCCTCGTCACCCTCTTCGGAATCACCCTGGCCAACATGGGGTTCATCGACAAGGCACCGGACAAGGCGATGCAGGTTCACGTCACGGGCAAGCAGTTCTCGTGGACGTTCGAATACACCGGCAAGCACGCCCGGACGTCGGGCAAGGATGTCAGAAGCGTCACCACATTGAAGATCCCGGCCGACACGCCCGTGGCCCTGGACCTCACGTCACCCGACGTCAACCACAGCTTCTATGTGCCCTCCCTGGCCGGACA
>JBHELP010000128.1:0-4432 GCA_046263035.1 Candidatus Dormibacteria bacterium
AGCTGGATTTGGACTATGTCTCCTGCTCCCCCTACAGGGTTCCGGTTGCCCGGCTGGCCGCCGCCCACGCGCGCCTGGCCGCCGTTGAGCGCGACCGGTAAGGACACGGCCGGCCGGAGATAAAGGGTGGGGGCGCTATCCTCGAGGGCATGGCAGAGCGAGTCCGCATCCGCAAGCTTGGTACCCGGGGGGGCAGGCCGGTGATGCTCGACGACGGCCACGTTGTCGAGGGCGACGAGTTGTCCCCACCGAACCCAGGCATGCCGTACACCGTGCGACGGACCGTGGTCGAGCACGAGGGTGCACCGGAGGTGTTCGTCACATCACCGGTGCGCGCCGTCATCATCGATGAGAGCGGCGCGATCGTCCTGCTCACAGACAACTCTCGATACGGTGTTGACGTCATCGGCCGTTGATCATCTGCCGGTGTCTCAGTTGCCGGGGACGTTCATGACCTCGATGTGGTGTTGACGTGCCCGGCCGTCGACCGGCGGCGCGATGGGCGCATCTCCGGTAGACTCGCTGCCACGAGGTGTCCGAAGTGCCAGCTTTCTATTCGCCCCCAGCGGACCTCAGCATGAATGACGAGGAGGCCTACCTTCCGCTCGAGGAGGTGGCACAGCGTCTCGGGATCTCGACGAGCATCCTGGTTCGCAGGGTTGAGGCCGGAGACATACCCGCGCGCCGGGTTCCTGCTGACAACGGGTCCGGCTACGAGCTTCTTCTCAGTGAGCTCGGGGTTGACCCCGACGACATCGGCGAGCCCGGGCCGGCATACCAGACACCACGATCCGCCCCCCCTCCGCCGGCCCAGGCGCCACCACCCTCACAGGCCCCCCGTCCGGTGTACTCGGCTCCCTCCGCTCCTCCGGCGACGACGCCTCCACCCGCCGCATGGCCTGCCCCTACCGGCCTGGTTCAGCCCCCCGTCGCCGAACGCGCGACGGCCAGGGATCTTCGCCCCCAACCCCCAGACGTCCGAGCACCGGCCGGCACCACCGCTGCACCGGCTCCGGATGTCCTACCCGCCGACGCACCCCCGCCCTCCGGCCCCTGGCCACCCTGGACCATCCTTGGCGAACCGGCAGAGGTCCGCGAACCGACGGACGCCCCGCCACCCTGGACCGCCGGCGGGGAGGCGGCCGATGTCCGCGAACCGGCGGACGCCCCGCCACCCTGGAGGGTCGGCGGTGAGGCGACCGATGTCCGCGAACCGGCGGACGCCCGGCCGTTCCGGGCCGACGCCGGGAGGCCGGCAGCTGGTGCCGGCCTATCCTCCGAGCCTCGGACACCGTCGATTCACGACCCTTCCCCGGGGGTCACGCCACAGTCCCCGCGCGGGCCTGAGACAACCCGTCTCACGGGTGTGGTCTCAGAGATGGAGGAGCCGGCCTGGCCAGCGTTTGCGGCTCCCTCGGTCCCTGCGCCATCGCCCCGATCGCCGATGTCGGCACCTGACGCCCTGCGGCCGGCCAACGCTGATCGTGATCGGGCGGTGCCCGTTACTCCGGTGGCCGAGCCCGTGCCCCCCGGTCCCAAGGCGGTCGAACCGACCTGGCCACGACCCGACGTCCTGACCGCCACAGCGGCAGGAGCGACCGCACCAAGGCCACCGGCCCAGCCGATGCCGGAGACAACTCCCACCGACCAACCGGCCTTCTTCAGGCCGGACGTTGACCAGCCGGCATCTCACAGGCCAGAGGCCGAACCCACCGCCCAGCCGGCGTTCCGCGGGCCGCCGGATACCATCGCCGATGAAGAGCCGGCCCATCTCGGGTCCGAAACGGTCACCGTCCCCCCGGGTACGCCCCATGCACCCGGGGACCCGGGTTTCGGCGGATCGGGGGGCGTTGCCCCCGCCGGAGGCCATATCGCCGCCCCGTCTGGCGAGGTCGCGCCCCCGGCCGGACCGGACACGCAAGTACCTGTCACCGGGACACGCCCGTCACAACAGATCGTGAGTGCCCCTCGGCCCTCCGCCATCCCCCTGGTGGACCAGGCCGACGTATCGGTGTTCACCAGGCCGGAGAGCACGGCGCTTCCTGACGCCCTGCCGATCGCATTGGACCCGCGTCAGCTCGTCGCCGGTCTCCTGGACCGCTGGGAGCGCTCCGTGGAGCAGCGCATACAGGTGGAGCAACTGCCGCGTTTCGAGGCACAGATCGTCGAGCGTCAGGTCAGGATCAATGAGCTCGAGAAGGAACTGCGGGCGGTGCGGCTCGACGGCGCCGCCGCGCTCACCGAGCGGGGTGAGGCGATGGCTGAGCGCGAGCGGGCCGTCGCCGAGCGCGACCGCGCCATCGCCGATCGTGATCGAGCCCTGGCCGAGAGGGAGCGCGCCCTCAGTGAGAGGGACCGTGCTCTCGCCGATCGCGAGCGCGATCTCATGGAGATCCGCCAGGAGGCATCGCGGCGCCGCGGCCTCTTCTTCCGCCGCTGACCTGAGGGCGGCGTCCGACCATGGCGACGGATGCCGCCGCTGAGATCAAGGCCCGTCTCGACATCATCGATGTCATCGGCTCTCAGGTACCACTTCGCAAGGCCGGTCGCGAGCATGTCGGGCTCTGCCCCTTTCACGGGGAGAAGACACCGTCCTTCACCGTCAGCCGCCAGAAACAGGTCTGGTTCTGTCATGGCTGCGGACAGGGGGGTGACGTCTTCTCCTTCGTCATGCGCATCGATCACGCCGACTTCCCGCAGGCCCTGGAGACCCTGGCGGAGAGGGCTGGGGTGGAGTTGGAGAGGCCGGGGCCGGGCGGTCCCCCGGCCGGTCAGGGCCGCACCCGGAAGCGTGTCATCGAGTTGCAGGCGCGAGCGCAGTCCTTCTTCGAGCACGTGCTCTGGGGGACGACGGCCGGCGCCCCGGGACGTGACCTGCTTGCCCGCCGGGGCGTGGCCGAGGAGACCGCCCGCCGCTTCGGCGTGGGCTTCGCACCCGCCGGTGGTGCGGGCGAGGACGCCCTGGTGCGATATCTGACCCGCAGGGCGGGCGCGACGGTGGCCGAGGTCGTTGATGCGGGACTGGGCCATCCGCCCCGTGGCGGCCATGTGCGAGACCGCTTCCGCCATCGCCTGATCTTCCCCATACGAGACGAGCGAGGTCGGGCGATCGCCTTTGGCGGTCGGGCCCTCGGTGAGGGCGCCAAGTATCTGAACTCCCCGGAGACGGCCGCCTACCACAAGTCCAGTGCGCTCTTCGGCCTCGACCTGGCTCGCACCGCCATCGCGGAGAGCAGGACGGCGCTGATCGTTGAGGGGTACTTCGATGTCATGACGTGCCACGACGCGGGCGTTCCCGTGGCCGTGGCCAGCAGTGGCACAGCGCTCACCCGCGAGCAGGTGCGGATGCTCCACCGCTATGCCGACTCCGTGGTGCTGTGCTTCGACAGCGACCCTGCCGGTCAGAACGCGACCTCCAAGGCCGTCGATCTGATCGCTGCCGAGGGATGCGCCTGCCGGATCTGCCGGCTCCCTCCAGGCGTGAAGGATCCGGACGAGCTGGGTCGTCGCGATCCGGCGGCCCTTCTGGAGGCGGTGTCCTCGGCCAGGCCGGAGTGGCAGGTGCTGCTGGATGCGGCACTCGGCGACAGTGAGGGCGGTACCGTGGATGCCCGGGTTGCCGCGGCCGAGCGATGCGTCTCCGTGCTCATTCGGATCCCCGTGGCCGCGGTGCGAGAGCTGTACCTCCAGGAGGCCGCCCGCCGTCTCGACCTGTCACCCGAATCGCTGAGCACCGATGTGTCGCGGGCCCTCCGGGAGCCGCGCCGCAGGGAGGCGCCCCTGGTGGTCCCCGCTCCCTCGCCGGCGCACGAGACCGGCGACGAGGAGTCTTCCGAACCGCTGCCGCCCCCGCCCCCGGGGGAGAGTCTGATCGCGGCCCTGTCGATCCAGAGGCCCCCCCTTGCCCGGGCCCTTGTCGAGGACCTCGGGTTGAAGCTTGATGAGATCACCCACTCGCAGGTGCGCAGGCTGGTGGAGGTGGCCCTGATGACGGAGCCCCCGGCCGCCTACCCCGTCCACCGGCTGGCGTCGGCGGATCAGCGCCTCGCTGCTGAGCTGCTCATCCGGCCTCTGCCCATGCTCGACGACGATGCGCCCCAGAGGGACCTCGAGCGGGCCATGGCGGACAGTGTTCTGCTGATCCGGGAGGCCGCGGTCCATCGGGCCATCGATTCCGTCCGGCGGGAGCTCTACGGAGCCCGGACCGAGGGTCGCGACCAAGAGGTGCAGACCCTGGCCGACCGGCTCACCCAGCTTGCCGGCGAGGCCGAGCAGCTCCGCCATCCCGGCGGCCGCTGAGGAGCACCATGCCGGACGCCCGGCATCAATGCCATAGTTGAGGCAGCTCAGACATTCCGGGTTAGCTCAGCGGTAGAGCAGGCGGCTGTTAACCGCAAGGTCACTGGTTCGAATCCAGTACCCGGAGCCATCG
>JBHELP010000129.1:0-3124 GCA_046263035.1 Candidatus Dormibacteria bacterium
GTGCGATACATAGATGATGTGAAGGAGACCTGGCGAGTGTGGCTGGGGTTTGGGACCGGCGTGAGAGGTGAGAGGTGAGAGGGTGTAAGAGGTGAGAGGGAAGAGGTGAGAGGGAAGAGGGAAGAGGTGAGAGGGAAGAGGGAAGAGGGAAGAGGTGAGAGGTGAGAGGTGAGAAGACGCTAGGCTGGCGTTTGGGTTTTCCGCAGGCGCTTGATTAGCCCCAGAAGCAACGCCTGACACCGCATGCACCGCTGAATAACTGAAGGCAGGCTATCGGCAGGCAGCAGCTCAAGGTCTCGCGAAAGCTCGAGTAGCTCGGTGGTCTCGACCGCAGACGCGTATGCGATATCGAGATGGTTACGGAATCTTTTCGAAGACCTCAAGGCGTACCCCTCCGCAATGTTGAGCTGTACTGATAGGGCAGCCCTCTGAAGCTGGTCAACACAGGGGTGTCTGCGACCGCGCGTCGCAATAATAACGGCCCTCACTACAGTGTTCGCCTCCTGCCACGCCAGCAGGCTCTTGTGATTGCGCATCCCACAGACTGACTCAGGCCTAGTCTCCTGCCAAACCTCTATTACTCGAGCCAGTTCCTTATCCCGCCCCCTCTCACCTCTCACCTCTCACTTCTTTGCCCTCTCACCCCTCACCTCTCACCTTCTCACCTTCTCCCCTCTCACCTTCAAATAAGCCCGCCCCTCCTCAGCTTCCCGATCTGATCGAACCGCTCCTCGTGCACGGCCAGCACTTCCTCCGGTGACACCGTAGCCACGCCGGGCTTTCCTACTTCCACGCCCGCCGCGTAGTTGGCCAGCTGGGCCGCTTCTCTCAACGATGCGCCCGCCGCGAGTGCGGTGCCGAGCCAGGCGGTGACGGTGTCGCCGGCACCGGAGACGTCGAAGATCTGCCGCGCCATGCTGGGGATCTGGATCAGGTTTCCATCCTTGGTCACCAGCACCATCCCCTCCGAGCCCAACGTCACCAGCAGGTTGTCCACCTTGAGCCGAGTCAGTACCTCGGGCAGCGCGTTCCCATTGGTGAGGTCCACCGCCGCGCCAAGGGCGGATTCCAGCTCCCGCCGGTTGGGCTTGAACACGGTAGCGCCGGCGTACTCGAAGAACTGGCGGTACTTGGGATCTACCACGATGGGGATGCCCCGCCGCCGGGCGATCTCCATGACGGCCGCGATTAGCCCGGGCGGCAGGGCACCCTTGTTGTAGTCCTCGAGCAGGAGCGCGTCGGCGTCGGCCAACGCCTCCCTCGCCACGGCCACCAGCCGGGCCAGGTCGGGACCGTCCAGCAGGGAATCCACTTCGTCGTCGATCCGGACGATCTGTTGCCCCCGGGCGATGATCCGGGTCTTGGAGGTGGTAGGCCTGCCGGCGATGGTGAGCACAAAGCGGTCTTCCAGCCGGGCTACCGCCAGCTCCTGCCGGATGGAGGCGCCGTCGGCGTCGTCACCCACGGCGCCGACGAGGAAACAGCTCGCTCCCACGGCCGCGACGTTGGCGGCGACGTTGGCGGCCCCACCGAGGGCGGCGTGGCGTTCCTTCAAGGTCACGACCGGGACCGGCGCCTCGGGCGAGAGCCGCTCGGTGTCCCCGATGAGATAGCGATCCAGCATGATGTCGCCCACCACCGCGACTCGGCTGCTCCGCATCCGCTGGATCAGCTGGAGCACGCGCTCCCGGGTGAGCGGCTGGGGCGGCTGTTTCATCGGAGGGTTCCCTCCCGGCTGAGACCAAGCGTCACCTGAATCCGTCCCTGGAAGAGGTCGGCGGTCTGTCCCGGAACATGCTGGTAATTGGTGATGTGGTGCAGGCCGGCGTTGGCGCTGAGGTCCAGGGGACCCTGCCGTCCGGTGACCCCGAGTCCCAGCCGGTAGGTCTTCTCCACCACACCGATGAAGAGCAGCGGCGTCTGCGACAGCTCGACCGGCCCGGACGGAAAGGGAGCGTGGATGGCTCCCTCGCCCTGGCGCAGCAGGGTCAGGTCGGGGCTGAGCAGCCACCGGTCCGCGACCGGAATCGACACGCTGGCGGTGAGCTCATCCATATCGGCAAAGTTCCGGCCCAGGCCCACCCCATGATCGGTGAAGTTCTCGAATGGATTGAAGGTCCGAAAGGCCAGGCTGGTGGCCCGGGTGTACCAGGCGCGCCAGGCCCAGGTGGAGCGGAGCGGGCCAAAGGCCGCGAGCGTGAGGGCCCAGCGGTCGGGGACCCGGTTCGGGCCACTCCGGTTTTGATAGGAGAAGTCGTCGACGGCGAGCTGGGCCTCGAAGGTGGCCCGGCGGAATGCCCGCCAGTGAATGTCGCTGCCGAGGATGACATTACCCCGGTCGCCCAGGCCGATGGTGTTGGCCAGATAACTGATGGAGAGTGGATTGCGATAGCGAGTCTCGAAGTTGCGATCCGCTCCCGCCAGCACCACGCCCTCCCAGAAGCCAAGGGTGAGCCGGCTGGAGGGCCGGGCATGGAGGCGGTGCACGAAGTAGTAGCGATGGACCGTGCGTCCCAGGGAGTCGATCTCGTCGCGCAGGTCGGTGGCGAAGGCGGAGAGCCGGATATCGCCGTTGCCGATCTCGAGCGCCAATCCCTGATGCTCGTAGCCGTAGTTGCTCAGGGGTATTCCCGGGAGACCCACCGGCCCCCAGTTACGGTCGGTCTGGCCGTAGAACAGGCTCCCGTACTTGAACTGGGCACTGATGTACCCATCGGCGATGCGGCCGGTGAACTTGAGATCGGTGCGGCCACCCCAATCGGGATCATCCAGCAACGCCGGCTCCGCCATCGGCCGGGTGACCAGCACGACGTTGCCGAAGACGGCCGACCCGCCCAGCTCGGCAAAGGGACGGGTGCGGCCGGCCCCGGCGGGATGCAGCAGGTCGCGGCGACCGTGGGTATAGGCCTGGGCCCCGGCGCGACCTTCCAGCCGCCAGGAGTTGCCGGGCGGATCGTCGAATTCGGTCCGCAGCTTCCGAATCAGGCCGGCGTCGAGCGCGAACGACGTGTCCGCCGCGGCAAGAACGCGCACCGCATCGGAACGGCGGAAGGGGCGGATCATGGGCGACGGATCTTCCACTTCTCCCCGAGCGATCCGATGCTCGAGCAGGGGGAGCCGAGGA
>JBHELP010000130.1:0-3791 GCA_046263035.1 Candidatus Dormibacteria bacterium
CTCTATGTCCTCCAGGGGCTCCCCCTTGTTGGCAAAGCGCCGGGCGATGTAGTGAACCAGGTCGGAGTTGAGCTCGACCAGCCGGTCACGGATCGCCGGATCCCGATTGCGCTGGTATTCAGCCAGCAGGCGCCGGCTCTCCTCTCGCACAGGATTGGGCGCCCCCCTGGCGACCGTCCGGGCGCCGGCGTCATCGGCCGTTGAGCCGCCGCCTGGGCCGGCGGTCACCGTACCCGATATTTCGTCAACCGGACTCTGAGCCCCCCGGTTCGCTCGTCAAGGCGGTATCCGTAGTCGTCGACGAAGAGCCCCATCACGCGCAGCGCCAGGTCGGTGGCGGCCTCGGCCTCGGCGCGCGTCTGCTCGGCAGCCCGCCTCCTGTCCGCGGCCTTCCGGGCGGCCACGGCGGCGGTTTCCGACGGCGTCGGGCCATGCTCGTGGAGAGCCGGCATGACGCCGGGGCCGCGCATGCTCCTCACCTGCATCTCCAGGCGATGGTCCTTGATGCTGAACGTGATGCGAAGCTCTGCCCTCTCACAGCCACCGGAGCGCTCGCAGCAGGCAATGGCGTTCTGACAGGCCTGCGCCACCGCGATGACGACGTCATCGATGCCCTCCACGTCGAACCCGGCGACACACGCGAAGCCCGCGGCCGCGCGCTTGGCGACGAGGATGTATTCGGGCTGGGCCGGGATGCGGAGCTCTGAGGTGGTCTTGTCCATGTCGCTGACCTACCCTGTTCGACGACGGGTCAAACCGTCACGACGGTGCCGGGGGCTCCGTGCGCGGCGTTCGGGCGGCGGCGACGCCCTCCTCCGCGGCGGCCTCGATGTCGGCGTCCCAGAGGCGGTCCTGAGCAGCGCGCTGCGATGCTCGGACCCGCCAGAAGACCACGCCGGCGGCAATGGGAAGCGCAGCCAGCAGGCCCTTACGGCCCAGGGGAAGACGCATGAACACCTCCAGTGTGGGACGCGTGCGGCAACTCTGATTATCGCTCCCTGCGCCGGCGGGTGAGCGGCAGGACGGCGATGGCGCCCATCACCTGGAGCAGGGCGATCGCGGCGATGTCGACCAGGGGATGCCAGGGTCCCAGGCCGGGACCGCCGCCATGGATCGACGGGGACAGAAGCTCGCCGCAGACAAACCCGAGGGCGGCCAGGAAGAGCGTCCACATGTAGGGGCCGTGGGCGCCGCCGACCACCACACGGGTCACCTGGGCCGTTATCAGAACCAGGAGCGTGGCCGTCACCAAGCCGGGGCCGATCATGCAGCCGGTTGATGAGAGTCGGCGGTCGACTGCTCGCGGCGCGCGCCAGGCCCCTCGAGGCGAGGAATTCTGGCTCCCCTGCCGGTCGCGCCATCTGAGGGCTGGGCCCCCAAACAAGGTGGGGTCCCGCACGTCACCTTTCCCCTTCCGCGCACCCGGTGGGCGGCGGCTTGGGGGCCGGTGACGGATATGAGAACCCCGAAGTAAGTGGTGTTGGTCCAGCCGCGTGAGGGAGGCTGCGACCGGCGAGGAACCACGGCCATGGTACCGCAGCATCGCCCTGCCGGCGCGCCCCGTCTCCCGTCCGTTACCCGCGTCGCGGCCTCTCCGTGATCGGGCACCACCGGCTACGGCCGGGGCGCGGCGGGCGGCCGCAGCGCTATCCCGAGGTCGGTCAGCTGGGACGGTTCGACCGTCGCGGGGGCACCGGTCATGACCTCCTGAGCCTGCTGGTTCTTGGGGTAGGCGATGACATCCCGGATGCTCTCCTCACCCAGGCCCTCCATGACCAGGCGGTCGATGCCCGCCGCGAAGCCGCCGTGCGGCGGCACCCCGTACTCGAATGCCTCGAGAAGGAAGCCGAACTTCCGGCGCGCCTCCCCGGCGTCGATGCCCAGGGCGGCGAAGACCCGCATCTGAGTGTCCCTGTTGACTATCCGGATGCTGCCGCTGCCCACCTCCCGGCCGTTGAGGACGATGTCGTAGGCACGCGAGCGGACCCGCAGCGGGTCGGTGTCGAGGAAGCCGACATCGTCGGCGTGAACCATGGTGAAGGGGTGATGGAGGGGCACCACCGCTCCGTCCTCGCCCGCCTCGAACATGGGGAAATCCGTGACCCAGAGGACGTCCAGCCGTTCGGGGTCGTAGAGGCGCCGCATCCGACCCAGGTGGTTGCGGAGAGCCCCCAGGGCGGCAGCGGCCACCGGGGGCCGATCGGCGACCATGAGGACGAGGTCTCCCACGCCGGTCTCGAGAGTGTGGCCGATGGCTTCCAGCTCGCTGTCGGTGAAGAACCTGGCAATGGCCGACTGCCAGCTGTCCGCCCGGCGCCAGAGGTAGGCAAGGCCTCGGGCGCCGGCGGCTCGTGCGATGGCGGTGAGCTCTCCCTCGATGTCACCGCGGGTGAGGTCGTCGCCGCCGGGCACCGAGATGCCCCTGACCACGCCACCCGCGGCCGCGACGTCGGCGAAGACTCGAAAGGCACAGCCGCGGGCAACGGCGGTGAGGTCGCCGAGTTCCATGGTGAAGCGGGTGTCCGGCTTGTCGACGCCGTAGCGCTCCATGGCGTCGTGCCAGGTGATGCGCGGAAATGGCGTCGCGATCCCGCCGCGGAACCCGGCCTCGCTCCAGGCTGTGGCCAGGGCCATCTCGAGGACGGCGAAGATGTCCTCCTCATCGACGAACGACATCTCCATGTCCAGCTGGGTGAACTCGGGCTGTCGGTCGGCGCGAAGGTCCTCATCGCGGAAGCAGCGCGCGATCTGGAAATAACGGTCGAGCCCGGCCACCATGGAGAGCTGCTTGTAGAGTTGTGGAGACTGGGGCAGGGCGTAGAAAGAACCTACGTTGACACGGCTGGGCACGAGGTAGTCTCGAGCGCCCTCGGGGGTGGCCCGGATCAGCTGCGGCGTCTCGATCTCCAGGAATCCCTGATCCGTCATGGTGCTTCTCAGACCGGCGATGAAGCGGGCCCGGGCCCTCAGGTTGTGCTGGAGGCGGGGACGGCGCAGATCGAGGTAACGGTGCCGTAGCCGAAGGTGCTCGTCCACGTCGGTGTCCTCGTTGACCGCGAATGGCGGTGTGCGCGACGCTGCAAGAACCTCGCACTCGGATGCGTGCAGCTCCACCTCACCGGTGGCCAGCTTGGGGTTGATGTTGGACGGGTCCCGGCGGCGGAGCTCGCCACGAACCCGGAGCACCCACTCAAGGCGCACGCCGTGCACCGCGGCATGGGCGCCAGGCGACGTCTCCGGGTGGATGACCACTTGGAGCAGCCCGCTGGTGTCGCGCAGATCAAGAAAGACCAGGCCGCCGTGATCACGGCGGTGGTCGACCCAGCCATAGACCGTGATGGTGTCGCCGTGGCCGGCTGCGCGCGGCGAGCCGCAGAGGGTCCGCTGAACGCTCATCCGGGCTGCCGGATGATGGCCCGGCCGCCGTCCCCAGGCCCGCTCCCCAGCAGGTCGGTGATGGCGGCCACCACGCCGTCCGCCGGAACCCGTCGCTGTTGCCGGTCGTGGAGATCGCGAACAGTGGCGCTTGCCGACGCCATCTCCTCCGGTCCCAGGATGACAAGGGCTCGAGCACCCCGGCGATCCGCCTCCCGGAGCTTCCGCTCCAGGCGCCGATCGCTGACGTCGAGAACGGTCGCAATGCTGGGCCGAAATGGGCGCAGTGTGCCACCCCAGCGGTTTCGATAGAACACGAAGACGGCCCACGGCGCGAGGACACCGAAGCAGACCCTTGCCTCCCCCAGCGCACGCTTCCAGGCGGGATCGGCCGAGCCCCGCGTCCTCGCCTGGAC
>JBHELP010000131.1:0-8123 GCA_046263035.1 Candidatus Dormibacteria bacterium
CGTCAACCCTGTATTGCAGGGGCTCTATGCCCACACCGCCACTCTCCTGGACGGGCCGCGATGCCGCGGTCTCTCGCCGCCCCCGTATTGCGGTAAGGTGCTGGTGGCGGGTGGTGCTTCCGGCGGGGACAACGAATTTCCGATGCCAACGGTGGATCTGTTCGATCCTGCGCCCGGCCCCAACGGCGCTAACGGCACGTGGTCACCGGCAGCGCCGCTCACGACTGAGCGCGCCTTTCACTCTGCCACCCTCCTCGACGATGCGGCCTGCCACGGGTCGACCCCCCCTTCCTACTGTGGAAGGGTCCTGGTCTCCGGTGGCAAGGGCCGGGTCACCAATTCGAGTTGCACGCCTGGGACTCCCTATTCGCCGGGATGCAACAAGGCCCTCGACTCAGCGGAGATCTACGATCCCGAGCTGAACATCTGGACACCCACCGCAAGCATGGCGGCGCCTCGCTTCGGGTTCACAGCCACGGCCCTAGGCGGACCCGCCTGCAGGGCACACTGCGACGCTGTTCTGGTGGCTGGAGGCATCACGGGTCATGCGACAGGTAAGCAGTACACGGATTACATCTCCACCACACTGTCTGAGCTCTATGAACCGGCCAAGGGAGCTTGGATCTCCACGGCCCCCCTGCGGGCCCTGTCCCAAGATGGCGACACGGCCACGCTTCTAAACAACGGTAAGGTTCTTCGGGTCAGTATCGGTGGCAACGAGCTTTTCGATTCGGTATCGGGCAGATGGATCGAAACCGCTCCTGCGCCTGCTTTGCCATCTACTTTACCGTACGACCCAGACGCTACGACTGTGCTGCAGGGCTTTCAGTATCTGACCGCGACCCTCGTGGATGGGCCGGCCTGCCGTGCTGGTCCATTGGCACCCACTTATTGTGGCAATGTCCTGGTGCCATCATCATCCTCAGCCCCGCTCGAATACCTGTACTTGCCTGCACCGGAGATTCGATCCGTCGATCCCACATCGATCACCGATCGAGGCGGTACCGTGGGCATCCGCGGCTACGGATTTTCCGGAGTGAGCGCGGTCACGGTTGACGATGTGGCAACCTCTTCCTTCGCGGTCCAGGGGGACGGATCGATTCGGATCACGAGTCCTCCCCACGCCCGGGGAGTTGCTGAGGTGGCGGTGGTGACACCCAGCGGCACCTCAGCTTCCATCCCGATGAATCCGGCCGCCATGCTCACCTACGACGGTTGTGATGACCAGCCCACTGCCGGCACAATCAGCTACCCTGGCGGCCGGTATTCGCTCGTGGGCCTCCCAGGCGGAACCACGGTGCATTCCGACGGCTTCAACTACGGGTGGTTCGACCTCGGCGGGGGCAACAGTTATACGCCCCAGGTCCCGACGGCGCCACTGGCGACGGGGCATGGATACTGGGCCTGGTTTGCGTGCCCACGCTTGGTGGCGCCGTCTGCGGGCAGCGACCATGCCAGCTTCCCCCTGGGTGCCTATCACGCGTCTATGATCGGTAACCCATCGGGAACGAGTCCGGCCACCGCAACCGGTCACGACTTCGCCGCCCGTTGGGACCCAGACCTCAATGGCGGGGCCGGCGGGTACCACATCTCCCGCTACCAGGAGCCTCAGCGGCTGGCGGTTGGGGAAGGAATGTGGGTCTTCACCTACCACGACACAAACCTGCGAGTCACTGCAGGATGAACCGGAGGAGTCTCCATCGCATCGTGGAAACCCCGGCGTGCGCTCTTGCGGGAACCTGGGAAGTCCAACTTGTAGGGTGGCCGTGATGTTATGGAAGCTCGCGAGTGGTCAACTTGGGCCCAAGGGAGCGGAGGCCGTCGACCCGGCGGACCAAGGGTGGCCTCGTTTCTCGACCCCGAGCCCAGCATCATCTGCCGGTCCTCAGCGGGACATTCATCGATCCTCGCAAGAGGGGGCAACCCAGAGAGAGCGCACCAACTTTCAGTATCAACAAACGCGATATGGAGGACACACGAACATGGACGCTACTTCTATTGGTGAGCAGAGGGCTTCGACCGGCGGCCCGTGGTATCCGGCGACCCTGGCGCCGGCTCGACGATCTGGCTCGACGGTCTGGGCGCGTCGCATGCTGGCCCCGACGGCGGCCGCGCTGGCCGGTCTGGCGGCGGTGCTGCCGGTGTGGGCGGCCGTGGGAACCATCAGCACGGCAGCCGGTAACGGGGCGCAAGGCTACAGTGGTGATGGTGGAGCTGCCACAGCCGCGATGCTCAACAGGCCCCAGAGCCCGGCAGTGGATGGCAGCCTGGTCTTCTTCGCGGACGAGGGCAACCAGCGGGTGCGGGTGTTCAACATGGGATCGACCGCGGTGACCCAGGACGGGGTGTCTGTGGGGGCGGGCCAGATCACCACCGTGGCCGGCAACGGCACCCAGGGTTACGGCGGGGACGGCAGCGCCGCCACGTCGGCGCTGCTGAACAATCCCCAGGCGGTGACCGTGGACGGGTCTCACAACTTATATATCGCCGACACGACAGGGCAGCGCATTCGCAGGGTGGACTCTGCCGGCGTGATCACGACGGTGGCGGGCAACGGCACCGCCTGCAGCAGCGCGACCTCGGCGTGCGGGGACAACGGCTTGCCCACCACCGCCCAGCTTAACTCCCCCTACGGAGTGGCGGTGAGCGGCACCACCCTCTACGTCGCCGACTTCTTCAACCGCCGGGTTCGCAAGGTGGACCTGTCGGCCGGCGGACTGATCACGGCGGTGACATCAACGGTGAGCAGCTCAGGAGGCTATAGCGGTGACGGCGGTCCCGCCAGCGCCGCCGAGCTGCACTCGCCCATCGGTGTCACCGTGGACGGGGGAGTTCTCTACATCACAGAGCAGTACAACCACGACATACGTAAGGTGGACACCAGCGGCAACATCTCGACCGTCGCCGGTTGCTCAAGCGCTTGTAACGGCACCCAGCACGGCTTTGGCGGTGACGGGGGCCAAGCGACGGGGGCGTTGCTGTTCAATCCCTTCGCCACCGCCGTGGACAGCGCCCACAACCTGTACATATCCGACGAGAGCAACTACCGGGTTCGCAAGGTGGACTCCGCCGGCGTGATCTCCACTGTGGCCGGGAGTGGCCGCTGTGTAACAACTGTAACGCCTGGTTTGGTGCCCTCCCTTCCGGTGGTGGGGACCCTGCCATTGCCACCGCCCCTCGGTCCGAGCACCACGAGCTGCTCTCAATATGGCGGAGATGGCGGCCAGGCCACCTCAGCCCTGCTCAACACGCCCCGAGGAGTTGCGGTGGACGGCACCACCCTCTACATCGCAGACACCAACAACGATCGCGTCCGTACCGTTCAACTCTAAAGGGCGGCCACCGAATCGTGATGCGTGGGTTCGGAGCGGTGTGCTCCGAGCCCACGTCCGGGGCGCCTATGTCACGCCGCCCCGGTCGACAGCAGATGATGTCGACGTCGTGGTGTCTGACAACGTCGGGTCGTCGGCTTCGGGACTGACGTCTGGGGCGCTCCGCCGGCCTTCGCAGATCTCGACGCCGCGATTGGTGGTGCGAGCGTCGAGTGGACATCCTCCTGGCACCTCGATGGCCCCTGACGACGGCGCGCGCCCTGGGCCGACCGTCAGGTGGCTCTTTTGACTCAACGACAATGAAGGACATCCGGCCTTCGGGTGACGGAGCTGTAGATGGCAGTGCGGTCTTGGCTGGGACCCCGCGGCATAATGCGTTCATGGGGCCATTGCGCTCGAGGCCGAACTCCTCAGATCCGCTGGGGATTCCTGTCAGCCGTGACAGATTCATCGGCCGGCATCGAGAGCTGGAGGAGCTGGCCGGGGTGCTGGAGACGGAGCGGCTCACCACTTTGACGGGACCTTCGGGGGTCGGCAAGACCCGTTTGGCCGGCGAGGTGGTCGGCCGGCTCGGCCAGCGGTATTCCGAGGGCATCTGCCTCGTCGAGCTCGCCGCGCTGGCGGATCCGGCCCTCGTCGCGTCGGCGGTGGCGACAGCCCTCTCGGTGTGGGAGCAGCCCGGCCACCCGATCCAGGAGACCCTCGTCTCGCGGTTGCGCGGCCGGCGCCTCCTGGTCATGCTGGACAACTGCGAGCACGTGCTCCAGGCGTGCTCGGAGCTCGCCGGCGCCCTGCTGAATCAGTGTCCTGACCTGAGCATCCTCGCGACCAGCCAGGCTCCCCTGGCCGTGCCGGGAGAGAAAGTGTGGCCAGTCGCGCCGCTCTCTCTGCCTGAGGGCGATGCCGGCCGGCCCTCAGATTCCGAGGCCGTGTCGCTGTTCTGCGCCCGCGCCCAGGCAATCAAGCCGGGCTTTTCTCCGGACGATGAGGCGCTCGCCCTGGTGGGCGAGATTTGCCGGCAGCTCGACGGCATCCCGCTGGCGATCGAGCTGGCCGCCGCTCGGGTGAGCGTCCTGACCCTCGGAGAGCTTTCCTCCCGGCTGCACCAGCGGCTGGCCCTGCTCACCGGTGGCAGCCGGACTGCGGCTCCTCGTCATCAGACGCTGCGCGCCGCGGTCGACTGGAGCCACGAGTTGCTCACCGACGACGAGAGGATGCTCCTCCGGCGCATGTCCGTCTTCGCGGGTGGCTGTTCTCCGGAGGCGATCGATGCGGTCTGTCGCGGCGTGATTCCCGACACCGGGGGGCCGTTGCCGGTGGCCGGCCTCGTCACCCGTTCCCTGGTGGCGGTCGACGCTGCCGGTTACGAGACCCGCTATTCGATGCCCGAGACGGTTCGCCTCTACGCCGCCGAGCGCCTGGAGGCGGCTGGGGAGCGAGCGTCTCTAGCTGCAGCCCACGCTGCGTGGTGCCTGGATCTCGCGGAGAGGGCCGAACCCTGGCTCACCGGCGAGCATCAGTCGGAGTGGCTGGAGAGGCTGGCCACCGACCATGACAACCTGAGGGCGGCGCTCAGGTGGCTGCTTGCCCAGCAGGAGATCGAGTCCGCCCTGCGCCTCGCCGGCGCCCTCACCATGTTCTGGCGAGTTCGCGGTCACTTCCATGAGGGCCGCGATTGGCTCGAGTCAGCCCTTTCCGGAGGCGAGCGAGCACCGGCACCGCTCCGGGCCAAGGCGCTCTGGGGTGCCGGGTTCCTCGCCCTGATGCTCAACGATGATGCCGCCGCGTTGCGCATGCTGGAGGCCAGCCGGTCGCTGTCGCGCGCGGCAGGCGACCGGCAGCTCGAAGCTCGCAACCTGCTGCTGCTCGGCAATCGCCTGCAGTTCCGGGACCCGGCTCCTGCCGCCGAGTTGCTGGGCCAGAGCGCCGAGCTCGCCCGGAAGATCCACGACACGTGGTGCCTGGCTCATGCCCTGGCGCTGGTTGCTCGCGCGCACCTGGACCTCGGAGAATATGCCGTCGCGTGGGCAGAGATCGAGGAGTGCCTCTCCGAGGCGCGTATCGCTCGCAATCAGCAGAGCCTGAAGATCGGCCTGCTCATTGCCGGCGATGCGGCCCTGGCGCTCGGAGACCACGATCGCGCTGGGAGCCTGCTCGAGGAGGGGCTCGCGGTTGCCCAGCAGCTCGCCGAGCCCTACACGATTGCCAGTGCTATGGGCAGGCTGGGCGAGCTGGCGACACTGCAGCGCAGGTACAACCAGGCGCGTACCCGCCTCAGCTCGGCGCTCACGATCGCACGCGATTCGGGGAACGCCGCCCTCGTCGTGGACATCCTGTGCTTCCTGGGACAGCTGGAATATGCCGAGGGCGATGCCATCTCCGCTCGCGCATTGTTCGCCGAGGCGCGGCGCGTGGGAGGCGAGGCAGGGCGACCCTTCTGGGCCGTCCTCCGCGGGCTCGGCGATATGGCTCGGGCGACCGGCGACTTCGAAGCCGCGCGCCCGCTCCTGGACGAGGCGCTGGCCGTCGCGACGGAGACCGGGAACCAGCGGGGCAGGGCGGCCGTCCTCTCCAGCCTGGGAGGCCTGGCCCGCGCCCGGGACGATCTCGCGGCATCCCGGTCGTTCCATCGCTCTGCCCTCGAGCTCTGGCAGCGGATCGGGGCGGTTCCGGGCGTAGCAGACGGCCTGGAGGATCTCGGCGGCCTGGCCGTGGTCGCTGGACAGCATGAGCGTGCCGTCCACCTCTTCGGCGCGGCTCAGGCACTGCGGGATGCCCGGGGCTTTCTGCGCAGTGCGGCCCGGGAGCCCGGTGTCGCCACTGATGTGGCCGCCGCGCGAAGAGGAACCGGTGCATCGTGCTTCACCGCAGCCTGGGCGAGGGGCGCCGCGATGTCGCCGGCGAAGGCGGTCGCCCACGCGCTCAGGGGAGCGGGCGCAAGCAGCCGCGCCGCCACGGGTTGGAACAGCCTGACCCCTTCGGAGCTTCAGGTCATCCAACTGGTGGGAGAGGGGCTCACCAATCGTGAGATCGGGCTCCGGCTGTTCCTGTCGCCGCGCACGGTGGAGACGCACCTCACCCGGGTCTTCGCGCGTCTCGGAGTCGTCTCGCGGCGGGAGCTTGCTCGCGAGGTGACCCGCCGGTCAGGCGGTGATCCGCAGCGCCGCGTCGCCGGCGCCCCCTGAGCCGGCATCAGTCCTGCTGGGTGACGACGGCGTACGTCACATGGTGGCGCTGGAGTCCTCGGTGAAGACGCCTATCTTGTTTCCCTCGGTGTCCTCGGCCTGGGCGAAGTAGCCCATCCCCGGTATCGGAGTCTTGTCCATGACCACCTTGCCGCCGTTGGCGGTGATGCTGGCGAGGGAATCCTCGATGGAGCTCACCGACATGGTCAGGGTGGTGACCGCGCCGGGGCTCCGCTGGAAGAGGGCGCCGTTGATGCCCGGGTTCTCCTCGCCCGTCGCCGCCAGGCCGTAGTACGACGGCGCCCCCTCGAACCGGTTGAAAGTCCAGCCGAAGACATCGCGATAGAAGGCCTCGGCGCGATCGGGGTTGTCGACGGGGATCTCGAAGTGGGTCGGTCGAGCCATGTGTCGGGTCCTCCAATGACGTGTATCGGGCCCACTCTATCGCCCGGAACGCCACCCCGTCAGGCCCGTGGTCAACCGGGGTGTTTCCTGCCCGGCCCACCGGTGCCGATGGATCACCCTGTCGTGCCTCCGCGATCACCGTCCGTGGCGGGATAGTTGAGGCGATTCTCGCGGGCGTGACGTCCCCAGTCCGGCCGGCTGCCGTCGGCATCGGTGAAGCCGTACTCGTGCATGAGTCCCCACGTCGACAGCGCCGTGCCCGTCCTCCACATGACCGCCGGGTCGGACGCCAGGGCGACGACGGCACGTCCGATGTACGTAGGGGTCTCCGAGGCGGCGAAGTGGGGGTCCCTGGCAACGGCGTCGCGCCATGTGGCCTCCGTGACGCCGAACCCCTCGAGCATCGCCTCCGAGCGCAGGAATCCCGGGGTGATGGCCACCGCAGCGATGCCGTGGGGGCGGAGGTCCTCGGCCTGCGACCGGGCCAGGCGGATCACCGAGGTCTTGGCCAGGTCGTAGAAAAGGTTGCCCCGGTAGTCCAGGCCGTCGCCGTCGGTCACCTCGACGATGAGCCCGGCACCGGCCCTCACCAGGAGCGGGGCGCCGTGCCAGCTGGTGATCATATGGGTGCGCACCGCCAGCTCTTGCATGAGCAGGCCGTCGGCGAGGGAGTGCTTCCAGAAGGGGGTGCCGAAGGCGGTCAGCGGATCACCCCCCCAGACGTCATTGACGAGCAGGTCCAGCCGGCCGTCCTGCTCCTGTCGCACGCGGTCGAAGAGCTGGGCCACCTCGGCGACCACGGTGTGGTCGACGCGCACCGGAATGCCCACTCCGCCGGCATGGGAGACCAGCTCGGCGGTCTCCTCGATGGTCTCCGGGCGGTTCATCGGCGAGGCGCGTTGTCGTGTGCTGCGACCGGTCACATAGACGGTGGCTCCTGCGGCGCCCAGCTCGCGAGCGATGCCGCGGCCAGCGCCGCGGGTGCCTCCCGCAACCACGGCGACCCTGCGTCGCAGGACGGGAGGTGGTAAGGAGGATGCCGTCACCGGGCCGGCCGGGTCCTCCTCAGGCGCTCCGACACCTCCTCGGCGATGGACTCACAGAGCTCCTTGAACGAGGTGTCGGCTCGCAGGTCATCGGGGGCCAGCTGCTGGACCCGGCGGTAGGAGATGGAGGGGCAGGTGACCTGCAGTGCCCAGGA
>JBHELP010000132.1:0-7137 GCA_046263035.1 Candidatus Dormibacteria bacterium
TGCAGCGCCGGTCCACCCTGAGCCGCCGCCCCGCCGTGCAGCGCCGGCTCACCGTGGGGCACCGGCCCCCCGTGCGGCACCGGCCCGCCCTGCGGCAAAGTCCGGTGGCCGCCGGGGCTGCCGAAGCGCCGCAACGTCATGTCCGCCTGATCGATCCAGGCAGGGGTGGCGGCCGCCACAAAGAGGGCGATATGGCGGACGGACTGAAATGCGAGCAGACCGGTCACCACAACAAGGCCGGTATCGCGCATGGCCATCCGCCGATTGAGGACCACCATGGTGACGAGGCTCACCACCATGAACTCGAAACCCATCACCTCCCACTGATGGAAGTTGGGGGAGTGCCACTCCTGGATGATCGTCTGCTGGGCCGTGGAGCCCTGCGTGGAGAAGGGATAGAGCAGGATCGCCGGCCCGTTGGGATTGATGACGGTCACGGCCGTGGAGGCAGCCAGTACGAGGAGGAGGGTGCGCATCCGTTCGCGCGGGGCGGCGCCCTCGGCGCCGAGCCGGGCTCCCAGGATCTCTCCCGCGATGACCAAAACGAGGAAGCCCAGTCCAATGATGAAGCCTGAGTGCAGGTTGCTCCAGATCAGGAAGATGGGCACCAGCCACCAGACCAGACGACCGCCGCGGAGGAGATGCCGCTCCACCATCAGCAGGAGGAGACAGCTGAAGGCGAAGGTGATCATCTGCGCCCGTGGACCCCAGATAGGGAGTCCCACGATGGACGCCATGATGAGACCGGCGCCGAGCGGGATGTAGCCGCGTCCGCGCAGCCGTGACCTCAGGAATACGCAGACCAGGCCCAACCACGTCGTGAGGCATAGGATGGTCATGATCGCCGCCAGCCCTCCGGCGGAATGAAGGGCGGCGAAGGCGACCTCGCTCAGCCACTCATGCATGGTCCAGTGGTGCGAGGATGCTGTGTACGTGAAGGGGTCGTTGCCGAGGAGGGTTCGACGATCCATGATCAGTTGGCCGGCGCGCAGGTGCCACCAAAAGTCGGGATCGCGAATCGGGCCGATCACTGGTAACGAGCTGACCAGAACGGCCGCGGTGAGAAAGAGACCCCGCGTCGAGGTCAGGTCACGGAGGCGTCGCCCGGTCAGGGCCGGCATGCCGGCGTAGGCCGGATAATCATGGCCGCCATTGTGAACTCCTCCAGCCTGTGGGACGTCCGACACCTCGTCATCGATCGTATCGAGGGATTGGACACTGCCATGTCCCGCCTCGAGACGCTCATCTTCGATGCGGGGCGCCGCCGAGACGAGCTGGGCAGGCGGCTCGACGAGACGCAACGGGTCTGGGACCGAGTACTTCGGGATCCCTGGGGGTCCCGTCCCGCCGGGCTGGACGACACCTTCACCACACTCTCCTCGTTGCGTGCCGAGATGTCCGCGGTGGAGGAGCGCCAGCATGCGCTGAACGCCCGTCTCGCCGACGCAACGGTCGAGCTGGACGTCCTGCGCGCCGTGTTCCACAGCATCGATGATCTAGTCGGCTCGAACGGCTCCTCCGAACGGGACACGGGCCGTCTCAGGGAGGCATCCCGCCACCTCTTCGAGGCGGTCGAGGAGCAGAGACGGCGCATCGCCCGGGATCTTCGCGACGGCCCGGCACTGAAGATGGCCACCCTGACCGACCGTGCCCTGGCGCTGGAGCGGATGATCCGCGACCACAGTCACCTCGCCCCCCAGGAGCTGGCCAATTTCGAGTCGGGCATCCGGTCGATCCTGGAGTCCTCGCGGGCGCTCGTCGTTGACCTCGAGCCGGCCACTCTCGACGACCTGGGGCTCGTTTCCACGCTGCGGCGCCTGGTGCGCGACTTCCGCAGCCGTACGGGGATCGCCACCGAGCTTCGCATCGAGGGCCAGGAACACGGGCTTGACGGCGGTCAGCAGCATGCCATCCACCGCATCGTCCAGCAGGCCCTCGACAACGTGCGGCGTCACTCCGGTGCCGGGTCGGCCGAGGTGGTGCTGACCTTTCTCCCTCGCGGAGCCCGAGTCACCATCAGTGACGGCGGCTGCGGCTTCGACGTCATCGCTGTCGAGGCCACCCTGGATCCCAGCCGGCGCTTCGGCCTCACCAACATGCGTGAGCGGGCCGAAGCCGTCGGCGGCGCGCTGCAGATTCAATCCCATCTAGGGAGAGGTACCGAGGTCAGAGCCACTTTCTCGTGATCCGTCTCTGGTGGCCACTGCCCAACGCCAGTGCCGCCGCGCGCTGCCCCGGGGAATCGGGTTGCGGTGTGAGGCGCTCCGCCAAGGCCAGAAGTCGGTCAGCCCGTGACCGCGGCGCGTGCCCCCTGGAGGGGCGCACCCCGCTCGAGCACCCGCAGAAAGGCGGTCACGATGTCCGGGTCGAACTGTCGGCCGCTGTGCGTCCGCAGCTCGCCGACCACTTCATCGATCTCCCGTGCGGGTGAGTACGGCCGGCCCTCGCGCATCACATCGAAGGAGTCCACGACGCAGACGATCCGCGCGCCCAGCGGGATGGCCTCGGCAGCCAGACCGCCAGGGTAGCCGGTCCCGTCGTAGCGCTCGTGGTGGTGACGGACGATCTCACGCACCTCCTCCCAGGTCTCCACGCCCTCCAGGATGGTGGCCCCTATCTCGGGGTGAGCGCGGACGGCGTCGAACTCCTCGTCGGAGAGACGCTCCACCTTGCGCAGGATGGCGCTGGGAACGCCCACCTTGCCGATGTCGTGGAGGCAGGCGCCGAGCCGGATCGCACCGCGTCGCTCACCGTCGATGCCCAGCTCGGCGGCTGTCAGATCGGCCATCGACACCAGCCGCTGGGAGTGCTGGCCGGTGGACAGGTCCTTGCTCTCCAGCGTGTTGGCCAGCACCATGGTGAAGTGCTCGAGCATGGGAGCGAGCAGCCGAAGACGAACGGTCTCCATGGAGAGTTGACGTCGTTCCAGAGCCTTCTGGACGACGGTGAGCAGGTGGTCTGCCTTGAATGGCTTGGGTATGAAGCCCACGGCGCCGGCCTGCATGCCCCGCATCGCGACGTCCAGGGCCCCGAATGCGGTGACGATGATGCAGGGGAGGGTCGAGTCGATTGTTTGAGCGGCGGCAATGACATCGATGCCATCGGCATTGGGCATGCTGTAGTCGGTGACCACCACGTCCAGATCCCGCTCGCTCGACAGCAGCCCGATGGCCTCCGCTCCATCGGCTGCGATCACCACCTCATAGCCGCCGTATTCCAGGGTGTGCTGCAGGAGCCGGCGGATCACAGCGTCGTCGTCGGCGACGAGGACGCGCGGCATCAGGGCTCGGCGATCAGCTGGACGGGGCCGATGGTCGCCACCGCCGACCACCACACCGCGCCCCTCATGCCTGGCCCGTAAAGGCCTGTCCCGACGTAGGGCCCGACCAGCAATGCTCTTCCATCACGGGCCCGAGCATCAGGACCTCACCGTGTCCCGGCGCTCGGCAGGCTGCAGGGGGGGAGGGAGGCTGCTCGCCAGGGTGTGACGCCAGTGCGCCCTGAGAGCACGCTGAACCTGGATGTCCGACCACCATAGGGGGACGTAAGCCATCTGATCCTTCACTATACGCAGCTGCCGGCAGAGCGCCTTGCGGCGCACCGGTACCCCGAAGTCACGTGGCCACATCAGCTTGTAGAGGAGGTAAAGGACGACGCAAGCCACCAGAGCGGAGATTGCGAAGGCATAGTGGAGACTGCTTACCGCCGAGGGATCAAAGCCGAGGATCGCGAGCGTGTGCATGATGATTCCAGCGTACGCCCCAACGGGTCACGCTGCGGCAACGACCGTGCGACGCCAGTGACACACCGGGTGACAGTGTGCTTCCCAGCCGAGGTCCTGGGCGACCCTCGCCGGCACGGTGGCGACCATGGTGAGGCCGGCTCCAACAACAAGCCCCCTGTCAGAGGGCCAGAGCAGGCGGTGCCGGCCGCCCTGGCCCTGTGTGACTACGAGGCGGATTCGTCCTCGGCCCCAACTCCGGCGGCCAGGAGCTCCTGGTCCAGCAGAGCCGCGTCACCGTCGACGCTGTCCCCGATCCCCTGGACCCCATCCCCATCTGCCGCCAAACCGTCGCTCTGATCATCCTCGTAGAGGCGAATGGCCTCCTCGCGAAGCTTCGTGTAGTAATCGAGTCCGGTACCGGCAGGGATCAGCTTGCCGATGATGACGTTCTCCTTGAGCCCGCGCAGCTTGTCGACCTTGCCCGAGATGGCTGCCTCCGTGAGAACTCGGGTGGTCTCCTGGAAGGAGGCCGCCGAGAGCCACGAGGCCGTGTTCAGGGCCGCCTTGATCAGCCCCAGAAGCATGGTCACTGCAATGGCAGGATCGCCGCCCTCACTCAGGGCCTTGGAGTTGGCCTCCTCCAGCTCGAGGTGGGACACGATCTCGCCGGGAAGCAGGTCGGTGTCGCCGGCATTCTCGATGCGGACCTTTCGCATCATCTGCCGCACGATGACCTCGATGTGCTTGTCGTTGATGTCCACACCCTGGCTTCGGTATACGCGCTGCACCTCCCGGACCAGGTAGTTCTGCACCTCGTCGCGTCCTCGAACCAGGAGCAGCTCCTGCGGGCTGATGGACCCGTCGGTGATCCTGTCACCGGCCTGCACGTGATCACCCTCCTTGACGCAGAGTTGGGCCGAGACGGGGATCAGATACTCGCGGCTGTCCTCCTCGCTGGTGCGGACCATGACCTCGTTCTTGCCCACCCTCACCACGCCGCTGAACTCGGTGCGGATGGACACCTCGTTGCCGTCGGCGTCAGCTCCCCGGATGAGCTCCGCGCCTTCGGAGACCGCCTGCGCGTCCTCCACGACGGCGTGGTGCCTGGCAGGGATCACGTGGGTGGTGTCGAAGACATCCCGTGACGTCACCTTGGCCTTGAGGCTCTTGGTCTCCGTCCTGATGATCTCGACGTCGCCGTCGATCTCGGTGATCAGCGCCTTCCCCTTGGGGACCCGGGCCTCGAACAGCTCCTCGACGCGGGGCAGACCCTGCGTGATGTCGGCACTACCCGTGGCCACCCCGCCAAGGTGGAATGTGCGCATGGTCAGCTGGGTGCCCGGTTCCCCGATGGATTGGGCGGCGATGACGCCGACGGCCTCGCCAATCTCGACCAGGCGGCCGGTGGCCAGGTTGCGCCCGTAGCACAGACGGCAGACGCCCTCGCGGGCCTTGCAGGTCATGATGCTGCGGACCTTCACCTGGCGCACGCTCTCGCGAGCGCCGTACAGCCGCCGGGCGACCTCGTCATGAATCTCCTCTCCGGCACTGACGATCAGCTCCCCGCCGGCGGAGACATCCTCGGCGGCGACCCGGCCCTGGCAGCGCTCGATGACCCGCTCGCCTATCTCGGCGTCCTCGAGGTCGACCTTGATTCCCGCGGTCGTGTCGCAATCCTCGATGCGAACGATGACGTCCTGGGCGACGTCCACCAGACGCCGGGTCAGGTAACCCGAGTCGGCGGTGCGCAGCGCGGTGTCGGCAAGACCCTTACGGGCTCCGTGAGTCGAGATGAAGTACTCGAGAACGGTGAGCCCTTCGGAGAAGTTCGCCTTGATGGGAAGGTCGATGATCTGCCCCGTGGGATCGGCCATCAGTCCACGGAGACCGGCGATCTGGCGAATCTGCTGCTCGGACCCCCTGGCTCCAGACTGCGACATCATCAGAACCGGGTGAAACCGGTCGAAGGATTTCATGGTGACGTCGGTGATCTCGTTGGTGGCGTTGGTCCAGATCTCGACCGTCTTGACGTAGCGCTCGTTGTCGGTGATGAGGCCCAGCCGGAACTGACGGTCGACCTCCTCGACGTCATCCTCGGCACGTCTGATGAGCGGCGCCTTGCCGGCGGGCGTCTTGATGTCCATGGCCGAGACGGTGATCCCGGCCCTGGTGGCGAAGTGGAAACCCATCCGCTTGATGTCGTTGACCACGGTGGCGGTGCGCTCCGACCCGTGAAGATCGAAGCACTGCTTGACCAGCTGGCTCAGCCTGCGCAGGTCGAGCACGCCGTTGCGGAAGGTGATGCCGGCGATGTCACTCTCCGTTCCCGGTTCCCCGAGGGGCAGGACCTCGTTGAACATGACCCGGCCCATGGTGGTCACGACCAGCTCGGTACCCTCGGGGACGGGCTCGGAGCGACGGTGAGGCACGATCATCCGCCGCGGCATCCGGACCCGGATGAAGTCGTGAAGCCGGACCCGGCCATGGTCGAAGGCAAGCAAAGCCTCCTCGGCGGAGGCGAAGGTGTGGAGTGCCTGGAGTGCCTGGACGTCGCTCTCGTCGGGCGTGTTGAGCGGCTCCTGGGTCAGGTAGTAGGCGCCGATGACCATGTCCTGGGTCGGTGCCACGACCGGCCTCCCGTCCGAGGCGCTGAGGATGTTGTTCGACGACATCATCAGATTCTTGGCCTCGGCGACGGCGCCGCTGAACAGGGGAACGTGCACCGCCATCTGATCACCGTCGAAGTCGGCGTTGAAGGCCTTGCAGACCAGGGGATGGATCTGGATCGCCTGTCCCTCCACCAGCACGGGCATGAAGGCCTGGATGCCCAGACGGTGAAGCGTGGGCGCCCGGTTGAGGAGCACCGGGTGCTCCTTGATAACCTGATCGAGCACGTCCCAGACCTCGGGTCGGACCCGTTCCACCATGCGCTTGGCGCTCTTGATGTTCTGAGTGAACTCGCGACTCACCAACTCGCGCATGACGAACGGCTTGAAGAGCTCGAGCGCCATCTTCTTGGGCAACCCGCACTCGTGGACGCGGAGCTCCGGGCCAACCACGATCACGGAGCGACCGCTGTAGTCCACGCGCTTACCAAGGAGGTTCTGACGGAAGCGTCCCTGCTTGCCCTTGAGCATGTCGCTCAAGGACTTCAGCGGACGGTTGCCCGGTCCGGTGACTGGACGGCCGCGGCGGCCGTTGTCGAAGAGGCTGTCAACAGCTTCCTGAAGCATGCGCTTCTCGTTGTTGACGATGATCTCCGGGGCACCGAGATCAAGCAGGCGCTTGAGGCGGTTGTTGCGGTTGATCACACGGCGGTAGAGGTCGTTGAGGTCGGAGGTCGCGAAGCGGCCACCGTCCAGCTGGACCATCGGGCGCAGTTCCGGCGGGATCACCGGGACGGCGTCCAGCAC
>JBHELP010000133.1:0-3172 GCA_046263035.1 Candidatus Dormibacteria bacterium
CACTGCTGCCAGCCGCTCATGCGCCGCCTCGACGTGGCGGCGACGGCGCGTGCCTCGGTGTACCTGTACAACACCCACGCGGAGGTCGATGCCCTCGCCGCGGGCCTGCGGGAGGTCAACCGGGTCTTCGGCATCTAGTCCGCCACGGCCCGATCGCCCACGGGGGGTATAATCCAGATCATGGCAGTCGGATTTCCAGCGGTGCAGGACGATCTCTACCGGGAGATCATTCTCGATCACTATCGCAATCCCCGGCACAGGGTCACGGTGGATCCGGCCGACGGAACCCTGGAGGCCGGCAACCCGCTGTGTGGTGACGAGTTGGTGCTCAGCTGGCGCCTTGCCGACCGCATCGTGGATGCCATCGGCTTCACGGGCAAGGGCTGCTCGATAAGCCAGGCGTCGGCAAGCATGATGTGCGAGGCGGTCGAAGGGCTCGACGCCGGAGCCGCGGCGAATCTTGCGAACCGCTTCAGGGAGATGCTCCTGCATGAAGGCTCGGCGGACGATATCGGGGACCTCGAGTGCCTTCAGGGTGTGCGGGCGTACCCGGTTCGCATCAAGTGTGCGCTGCTGCCGTGGACCGCGCTGCTACACATGTTGAATGGCGGCACCGAGCGGAGGGTGGAGGTGAATGGCTGATCAGGAAGGGACTCCGGCCCCCGTGCTGGACACGGTGCCGTACCGCGCCAGCGAGGAGATGGTGCGGGAGGCGCTGGGAGAGGTCTATGACCCCGAGATTGGCATCGACATAGTCTCGCTGGGCCTGGTGTATGGAGCCGTCGTCGACGAGGCCGGGAAGCTCACCGTGGACATGACACTCACCTCCCCGTACTGCCCGATGGGTGGTCTGATCCAGGATCAGGTCTCGGCCATCTGCGCGCCGCTTCCCGGTGTGGAGCAGGTGCAGGTGAACTTTGTCTTCACTCCGCAGTGGGATCCTCGGACCATGGCATCCGACGAGGCCAAGCTCGACCTCGGCATCTACTGAGCAGCGCCCCAGCGCGGCCATGTCGCTGCCTAGTGGCGCCTCGGCCGCCGCGCATCCACCGCGTGCGCCGGCTGAGCTCCTGATCCGTCCGTGTCACCTGCCCCGTATCACATGACGGAAGAGAATGATGAAGCGGTTCAGGCGTCGATCCCAAATGAGCCTCCGGTGAGCGTCACGGATGAAAGGATCCTTGATCTGCTCGGCAGCGGCAATCCCCAGGGCATGGAGCTTCTCTATGAGGCCTACGGACGTCTGGCCTACACCCTGGCGCACCGGATTCTCAACGATGAAGGGGCCGCGGAGGACGCCGTCCAGGAAGCGTTTCTGTCGATCTGGCGGCGCGGCTCCACCTACCGCCGTGACCGCGGCAGCCTGCGCACCTGGGTCTGCTCCATCGTTCACCATCGCGCCGTCGACAGGCTCCGGGGACGCAGCGGCCGCGCCCGTCAGGACATCGCGATCGAGCTGGCCCCACCGGAGACAACTGTCTCCGACACATGGGATCGGGTTGCCGTGGAGCTGGAGCGCGAGCAGATCCGCACGGCCCTCGGCGAGCTGTCCGGCGAGCAGCGGCAGACCCTTGAGCTCGCCTACTTCGGCGGCTACTCACAGTCCGAGATCAGCTCGCTGATGCAGGTACCACTGGGGACGGTGAAGGGGCGGACGCGCCTGGCTCTGCAGAAGCTGCGCGGGCTACTCGAAGGGCACGGTGTCGAATGGGCCATCTGATGGTGTGCTCCGATGCGCACGACCATATCGCGGCCTTCGCGGTCGGCTCGCTGGACGATGGTTCGCTGCGCGTGCTGCGCCGACACCTCGATGACTGCGCCCCCTGCAGGGATGTCGCGGCCGCGTACGTGCGGACCGCCCGCCAGCTGCCAATGGCGCTTGAACCGCAGGAGCCGTCACCGGGTCTGAAGACGCGACTGATGGCGGCGGTGTATGCCGACGCCGCTGGGTCGGCCGGCGCCGGATCGCGGCCTGCGCCATGGTTCCGGCGGCTCTGGCACGGAGTCCCGGCGGCCCGGGGATGGACGCTGGCCGGTGGACTTGCCACCGCAGCCGCCGTGGTCGCCATGGCCTGGCTGGGAAATGCAAACCGCCACACCACGCCCGGAGCATCAGCTATACCCCTCTCGGGAACCACTGCCAGGCCGCTCGCCCATGGAGCGCTCACGTACGACACCAGCCGTCACAGTGCCGTCCTCACCGTCGACGGGCTGGGCCCTCAACCCACACCCATCGCCGGTGTACCGCCCCGATATGAGGTATGGCTCATAAATACCGGAGGAGCTGCCGAGCCGGCGGCCTATCTCGCGCCGGAGCCGCGCGGCCCCACGTGGACGGGCGCCTTTGAGGGCGACATGAGTCGGTACAAGGCGATCGCGGTCACCCTGGAGCCCTCCGAGGGCGGGCTTAGCCCCAGCGGGCCCGAGGTCCTTCGCGCCGACCTCAAGATCGCCCCCTGAGAGAGCCGCTCCTCACCTCAGCGCGGCGCCGATCGATGGTTCGATGACGTGTACGCCTCGGTCCGCGTCGTACGCCACTTCCAGTCACTCCCCGCCGCCGGCGGTACGGCCACGCCACGGCCATCTCCATCCTCGACCGCGGCTCGGCACCGGAGTCGTCGCCGCCGCCGGGGTCGGCTCGACGGTGCGGCCATCCAGCGCTCTTGGCATCCCGGCAGCCTGGGCGACGAGGCGGCGGAGCTCTGCGGCTCCTGTCTCGGCCGCGACCAGTCGGTCCAGGAGATCCTGTCGATGGCGGCGCACCTCCGCCAGCAACTCCTCGGCATGACGGAGTTGGACGGCCAGGTCGGATGCGGGAATGGAGCCGGTTCGCCTTGCCCCATCACCCGGGAGGTGGGGGACATGAGCGACACGGTGACGGCGAATGGCCGCCTCACTGAGTTGATAGTGCGCCGCCAAGCGACGGCTGGGCGATCGGTCGTTATCGATCGCCTGTCGATCGGGATGGATGCAGACGGAGCAGGCCCGAGCCATGTATTGGCTCCTCCAGAACTCGGTGGCGGCGACGACCGATCGAGTCGATCGAATCGGCTCTGATACGGCATGGGGTCGGTTGCGCGATCGACTCCGGCAAGCATGGTACAGCGGCGGCAGCCGTGGCGCTGGTGACGCGGCGAGACGAGCATCGGAGCGCCGTCGCGATTACACTATG
>JBHELP010000134.1:0-2891 GCA_046263035.1 Candidatus Dormibacteria bacterium
CGAGGAGCGGCTCGTGGAGGAGATGCGGGCCTTCGCGGGTATGCCCGGTGGCAACACGAGCTTCCGATCCAGGGTCCTGGCCAGTCCCATCCCCTTCATCACCGTGGGCGGCAGGGGCGAGGACATCTTCCACCTGTGGCAGCTCGAAGGTGCCCACGGCCCGGGGTCGGTCTTCCTGACCCACACGCCGGTCCTGCACACCCGCAACGTCACGGCCGGACGGGGCCACCTCATGTCCGAGATCATCAACTCCTACAACGGGCGCATCTTCCGCGAGCCCCCCTACCTCTGGGCCGCGCTTTCGTCGCTGTTCTCCGGCGCTCCCATGGCCGAGGTGGAGGCCAACACCGCGGAGCGCATCGACGCCCTGCGGGGCGAGGCCAAGGCCAGCATGAACGCGGTCAGCGCCCTCGCCGAGGCGCTCGAGCCCTACCTCGACTCCAGCGGCGAGTTCTGGTGGGTGGCCCAGGCGGAGAGCGACCCTCGGTGCGCCGAGGTCCTGGGCACACTGCGCAGCGTCGTCGCCGAGTTCAAGGACATCGACAAGTACCACCGGATCGCCGACGACCAGCTGCTCAGCCTCGACGAGGTCAAAGAGCTGACGGCCGAGTTCACCGCCGCTTACCCCCACTGGGAAACGGTGGTGGAGCACATCGGCGGCGTGCGGCCCGGCCTGGAGGTCGGTGAGGCGTCGGGTCTGGCCACGGCCGGGCCGAGGGAGGACTACGGCTCACCGATGCGGGCCCAGGCGGGTCGGGCCACCGTCACCACCGGACGGGCGCGGGCGGCCGAGCCAACGGCACTGGACGAGCCGGCCGACGACCCCCCCTGGCAGGAAGCGCTCACGTCGGCCCTCCTGCTGTTCCGCCGCTACGAGCAGGGGGTGGCCGAAGCCGGCGCGCCGCTGCAGTGGGACGAACGAGTCCGGCGCCTGCACGACATCTACGACCACTACGCCCGTCCGCTCGTCGAGATGCCGCCGTTGCTGTGGACCCGGTTGTTCCGCGACGCCCTGCTCGTGCCCCACTCCGCGCCCTACCGGGCGACGAGCGAGCTCCTCGACTCCGGCGGCAGTGGCGCCGACGTGGAGCGGCTGGCCGAGGAACACGAGGTGGACGTCGTGATGCTCCGCCAGGCGTTGGAGGGCGTGACCAGCCTCGCCGGCTGAGCCCTATCGGGGTCCAGAAGACAACTACCTGCGCAGTTCTCAGTCGCCCGCCTGCTGATGGCGGCCCCAAGTGCGATGGTGCGGGTGTTCGGCGCACCGCTCGCCGGCTCGCCGGGGTGTAGCTTCTTGTCCACGCACGAAGGTGCGGTGCCTTGGCGGGACGAGAACTGCGGGTCGCTGACGACGGCTCCAGGTCCCATCTCACCGAGCGCTGTGCGGGCGGCCTCGCTTTTCGCAATCACACTCGCACGCGTGAGGAGCATCCATTGAGACACTTTTCGAGGTTCGGCATCGTCGGCGGGCTGGCTCTGCTCGTCGGTACGCTCGGTACCGTCACCGCCACCCCGGCCTACGCCGCCCACGTCACCTGCGGCCAGACCATCACCGTGAGCACCGTCCTCGACAGCGACGTCGGCCCCTGCGCGACCGGTCTCACCATCGGCGGCAACAACATCACCCTCGACCTCAACCAGTTCACCATCTTCGGCACCCCTGGCACTGGTGAGGGCCCGGGCATATTCATCGAAGGCAGGCCGGGCGACGTGGTGCGCAACGGCACGGTCAGGAACTTCGACGCCGGCGTGGCCATCGAGAGCGGCGCCACCGGCAACACTGTGACGAGGATGGTCCTCCAGGACAACATCGGGAGCAACAGCGGTGACTACGGCGACGGAGTGGTGCTCTTCGGCACAGGGACGACGGGCAACACGGTCAACGGCAACGTCGTTCGTCACAACGGACCGTTCGACGGCATCGGGCTGGTCGGCGCGGCCAGCGGCAACACGATCAGCCGCAACGACATCATCGACAACAACACCGGGGGCCAGGACACCGGTATCCGCATCGAAGGGCCCGGGGCCAAGAACAACACGATCACCGGCAACGTCATCCGCAACAGCGGGCTCGACGGCATCGAAGGGTTCGGGTTCACCAACCTGAACTCCGGGAGCGTCATCACCAACAACGTCGTTTCCGGGAACGCGCGCCACGGCATCGTCCTGTTCAGGAACCCGGCCGCCGCCGGGGCGGCCAACTCGCTCGTCCAGAACAACATCATCAGCAACAACCGCGGCGCCGGCCTGCTGGTGCAGTCGTTGAACAACCAGCTCGTGGGCAACCGTTCGAGCGGCAACACCGCCCTCGACCTCCAGGACACCAACGCCAACTGCGACAACAACGCCTGGCACGGCAACTCCGGCACCACCTTCAGCCCCGCCTGCACGCTGAACCCCTGAGGGAAAGGGAAGGCGAGATTGCCGGGTTACGGGCGTCCCGCGAGGGATGCCGACGCCCGGCAGCACGCCCGGGAGGGCGTCCGGGCGCGCCGTTCCTCTAGCTCGACCAGCCCCAGCGCGGCCAGGACGCGGAGAAGGGGCCAGATAGGGTCGAGGGGGCCCGTGCGGGCCGCGGCCGGGTGGGCGTGGTGCGAGTTGTGATAGCCGTGGCCCAGCAGCGGGATGGCGAGCCAGGCCAAGTCATAGCCCGGGAAGTCGGGATGGGGCCTGCGACCATAGAGGTGTCCCACCGTGTTGACGGCGCCCATGATTCCCAAGTAGCACACCAGGTGCACAGCCAGGATGATCATGAATTGGAACGGTCCGAACCCGACGAAGAAGGCAGCGACGAGGAGGCCACGGAGGACGATGACTCCCCGCCCCGGCGGCGCGTCCGCCGGTAGCCGGCGCCTGGCCAGGGCGAACAGGTAGGGAGAGCCGACCAGGAT
>JBHELP010000135.1:0-3037 GCA_046263035.1 Candidatus Dormibacteria bacterium
CCGGCATCGGGTAGTTCTCGATGTACAGGGTGAGATAGTAGAAGACGTCCTCGTTGTTGGCATACATCCGTCGCAGGCCGTCCCGGATGATCACGGCGACCTCGTAGGCAAAGGCAGGGTCGTACACGCGGACATTGGGCACCGCCGAGAAGAGCAGGGGGCTATGGCCGTCCTCGTGCTGCAAGCCCTCGCCATTGAGGGTGGTTCGTCCCGCCGTCCCTCCCAGCATGAATCCCCGGCCGCGAGCGTCGCCGAAGGCCCAGACGAAGTCGCCGACCCTCTGGAACCCGAACATCGAATAGAAGATGTAGAAGGGGATCATCAGCTCGTCATGGATGGCGTGGGCGGTCCCCGCGGCGGTGAAGCTGCCCATGGAGCCGGCCTCGGTGATCCCCTCCTCGAGGATCTGGCCCTCCCGGGCCTCCTGGTAGGACAGGAGCAGGCCGGCGTCCACCGGCTCGTACTGCTGACCGAACGGAGCATAGATCTTCACCTCCCGGAAGAGGCCGTCCAATCCAAAGGTGCGTGCCTCGTCCGGGATGATCGGAACCACCCGCCGGCCCACGGTCCTGTCCCTCAGCAGGTTGCGCAGGATGCCGCCGAAGGCGCCTGTGGTGGAGGCCGCGCGTTCCCCACTACCCCTGAGGAAATCCTCGTACAGGGCGTCCCCCGGCAATTCGAGTGGTGCCGCGTGGGCATGGCGTCGCGGCAGAGGTCCGCCGAGCTCCCGGCGACGCATGAGCAGGTACTCGACCACGTCCGATTCGGGTCCGGGGTGGTGGTAGGGGGGATCCCCGTTGGCCAGCTGCTTGTCGGTTATGGGCAGTCCAAGGGTGTCCCGGAAGGCTCGCAGCTCCGCCTCACCGATCTTCTTGAGTTGATGCGTTGCGTTGCGCCCCTCGAAGAGGGAGCCCAGCGTCCAGCCCTTGACGGTGTGGGCCAGGATCACCGTGGGCGCACCCCTCTGCTCCACGGCAAGGCGGTAGGCGGAGTAGAGCTTTCGATAGTCGTGGCCACCGCGGCGAAGGTGACGCAGGTCGTCATCGCCGAGGTGCTCGACCATCCGGCGCAGCCGCGGATCGGGCCCGAAGAAGTTGTCGCGTATGTAGGCCCCGTTCTCGGTCGAGTACTTCTGGAACTGACCGTCGTTGGTGGTGTTCATCTTCTGGACGAGCACGCCGTCCACATCACGGCCGAGCAGTTCGTCCCACTCTCGTCCCCAGATCACCTTGATCACGTTCCACCCGGCGCCACGAAAGGTGGACTCCAACTCCTGGATGATCTTGCCGTTGCCGCGAACCGGGCCGTCCAGACGCTGGAGGTTGCAGGACACCACGAAGATGAGGTTGTCGAGCTGCTCGCGGGCGGCCAGTGAGAGGGCGCCGAGGGATTCCGGCTCGTCGCACTCCCCATCGCCTACGAAGGCCCAGACGCGCGACTCGCTGGTGTCCTTGATGCCGCGGTGGAGGAGGTAGCGGTTGAACCGCGCTTGGTAGATCGCGTTGAGCGGCCCCACGCCCATGCACACGGTGGGGAACTCCCAGAAGTCCGGCATCAGCCGGGGATGTGGATAGGAGCTCAGACCATTGCCGCTGGTCTCCTGCCGGAAGTTGTCGAGGTTGTGCTCGCTCAGCCGGCCCTCGAGATAGGCCCGCGAGTACATCCCCGGCGCGGCGTGGCCCTGGTAGTAGATCTGGTCGCCCGAGCCGCCCGAGTCCCGGCCGCGGAAGAAGTGGTTGAAACCCACCTCGTATAGGGAGGCCGACGATGCATACGTGGAGAGGTGACCGCCGATGCCCTCGCTCTTCTTGTTGGCGCGGGTGACCATGACGGCGGCATTCCACCGGATGATGCCCCGGATCCGGCGCTCCATCTCCTCATCCCCCGGGAACCAGGGCTCCTCGGCGGGCGGGATGGTGTTGATGTAGTCCGTGGAGACCAGCGCGGGAATCCCCATCTCCTGGCGCCGAGCCCGCTCGATGACCTTGCCGAGGATGAAACGGGCGCGCATATGACCCTCGGCCTCGACCAGGCTGTCCAGGGACTCGATCCATTCGGCGGTCTCATCGGGGTCGATATCGGGAAGGTGGCTGAGGAAGGCGTCCGAGCTCATTGGCACAACCTGAGGTGGGGGAACGCTGCGGTGAGGGCGCGCACTCTAGCGGACGGGGACAGGTTCGAGCGCCTGGTCAAGATCGGCCAGCAGGTCGGCGATGTCCTCTATGCCCACGCTGAGCCGGATGAGGCCGTCTCCGACACCGACGCGTCGCCGCTCCTCCGGGGGCATGGAGGCGTGGGTCATCAGCGCGGGGTGCTCGGCCAGGGACTCCACGGCGCCCAAGGACTCCGCCAGCGTGAAGACACGGAGCCGCTCGAGGACCTCCAGGGCCCGGGTCTCACCCTCCACCTCGAAACAGACCATGCCGCCGAACCGGCCGCCCATCTGCCGGCGGGCCACCGAGTGCCCCGGGTGTGACGGGAGGCCGGGATAGTGCACCCTGGTGACCGCTGGATGGGAGGCGAGATGGGTAGCCAGCGTGAGCGCATTCTCCGATTGCCTGTCCACTCGAAGAGCGAGAGTCTTGAGCCCGCGCAGGAGCAGCCAGCAGTCGAATGGCGAGGGTACCGCCCCGGCGGCGTTCTGGTGGAACCGGAGCCGCTCGTGCAGGGCGGGGTCGGAGGTCATGATGGCCCCGCCGACAACATCGCTGTGACCGCCGACGTACTTGGTGGAGCTGTGCACCACCACGTCGGCGCCGAGCTCGAGCGGTCTCTGTACGTATGGCGTTGCGAACGTGTTGTCGACGCAGATCGTGGCTCCGCGCGGCTTCACCAGCCTGGCGATGGCAGCGATGTCGGCTATGCGGAGCAACGGGTTGGTCGGCGACTCCAGCCACACCAGCCGGGTTCGATCGGTCATGGCGCCGGCGACGGCCTCGGGATCGGACGCATCCACCGCCGTAAACGTCAGCCCATATCGGCGCATCACCCTGTCGAAGAGCCGGAAGGTCCCCCCGTAGATGTCCTCCATGTAGAC
>JBHELP010000136.1:0-5983 GCA_046263035.1 Candidatus Dormibacteria bacterium
CCGAGGGGATACTGATGGGATGGGGTCACGTAAATGAGGCGCGCGTTGCGGGGCAGAGCGTCGACCGCCAGCCCCTCCCGGTCGACCGGCACTCCTTCCACCCGGACACCCATGGAGTCGAGCAGCCGTCTCGGCGGGCCGTAGCCCGGATCTTCAACCATGGGCCCGGTCGCCCGGTGGGAGCAGCGCCCGGGCAATCACATCCATGGCCTGCTGAGTCCCGCTCGTGATGGTGACATCGTCCGCCGACGCGATGACCCCGCGTGAGATCCCGATGTGCCGGGCGATCGCCTCCCGGAGCCCGCGATGACCCGCGGGGTGCCGTAGACCCCCGAGCTCCCTGCCTCCGAGCGAAGCTCGCGGGCCATCAGACGGCGCCAGGTCTCATGGGGGAACAGTGATGCGTCGGGAAGGCCAGTGCGAAAGTCGAACTCCGCCCTTCGGTCGAAGGTTGTAATGGCCGAGAATCCAACTCAGTCGCTCGAGCCCAGGTCTCGCGGCGAGTCCAGGCGATCGGTGACCGATGGACCGTTCTCCGAGACCAACGAGCTGATCGTTGGGGGAAGCGAGCTTCGAAGGAGGGAAGGGAACCGCGACGGGCGGTCACAGACCATAAGCAGCGCCTTCCCGTCAGGGGTGTCGATCTGCCCTACCGGGCGGAAGCCGGCCTTCGTGTAGCACCGGATGGCACGGTGGTTCTCGGGCGAGGGATCGGTCTGAATGCGGGTGACGCTGGGATCGGCGAACACCTGCTGCACGAAGGCCCGCACCATTCTGGTGCCGAGTCCCTGGCCGAGCTGCTCGGTGTGAGCCAGAAACTGATCGATTCCCCGCACGCCCGGGTCATGTTCGTCCTCCCACCAGCCATCGCCCGAGCCCATCGCGACGTACGACTGGATGTACCCGATCGGCGCGCCGTTGCCGAGGACGACATAGGCCCGGGTGGTTGACTGGTCGTCTAGCAGTGGTCCGAAATCATGCTCAATCTCGGGAAATGAGGTCCGCCTGTCCCACCACTGGGTCACGTGGGGCCGGTTGAGCCACTCGTGCAGGAGAGGGAGATCCGCCTGGGTGAGGGGTCGGAATGAGACGATGGGCACCATCTGGCCTCTCTAGGCTGCGACCTGCCCTAACGCTCGTCCGATCGCCGCATGTACCTGCCGGTCGTTCATCATGAATGTGTGTCCCACCGGCACAATCGTCGGCCGATCGGCCGGCGTGATCTTGGTCTCCTCGACCGCCACCAGCCAGTCGTTGGCGTCGTCGCCAAACGGGCTTTGCGGACCACGGGGCCCGCCGGTGCCGGCGATGATGGTATAGGGCACCCGCGGCACCGGCAGCTGGGAGAAAAACTCCTGCCGGGCCAGCAGCTGGCCACTCTCACCGCAGGCCAGGCGATAAGGCCAGAACCGATGGAGCCGGCGGGCCAGGCGAGGGGACTGGTTGGGTGTCGCCAGCATGATGAGGTGAGCCGGTGCCGGCTTCAAGCCACTCATGGCGGCCCTGAGCGCGAGCCCGCCAAGCGAATGACCAATGACCGCGTAGGGCTCACCGCTTCTGGCAAGCGACTCGAGCCGGCGGCGAACCCGGGTCCGGATGCGATCGAAGCTCTCGATGGCCGCCACATACCCCATCCGCTCGGGCCGGTAGCCTTGTTTTCGGAGGAAACGGGCAAGCCGCCCCAGAGACCATGGGGTGCGCCCCATCCCGTGCACCAGGAGTAGCCGCATCAGTCGTCGCGCGGGCGCGCAAGGATGGTGTCGAGCCGCTCCAGCTCCGCCCGCGCCTTCGCCAGCGCGGCCTGGACCTTCACCAGCTCCCCGGCATCCTGGGACTCCTGCCGGCCGAGGTGGGTGGAGTGAGTCTCGTGGACCCGGATATCGTTGAGGACCCGTCGGCGCAGGTCCAGCGCCGCCTCGCGATCGATATCGACCTTGGCCCAGAGTACAGCGCGTGCAGCCTCTTCCTCCTGCACTCGCGGCTCCAATTGCGCTCGCACCATTGCCTCCGCCGCGGCCGGGTCTCGTTTCTCCACCGCAGCCGCCCGCATCAGCACAGCGAGATCCTGGCCGCTCAACTGTCCCCTGCGCGGTGCCCAAAGCGTCCGGGCGACCCGCCAACCGATGGAGACAGCGACGATGGCAACGAAGACCAGCGAGGGATGGGAGAAAAGCGCCGTCAGCGGCCTGACTCCACGATTGGTTCGGTGAGCACCCGATTCAGATTCTGCCGGCGCATAGCCGACACGGCCGCTTCCCAGGCACCTCGGCAACAGAGCCCTCTCAGGGCAGCATCCTCGTAAGCGTCCAGCGCGCTCTGCACCAGAGCCGCCCGCACCCTTTCCGCAAGCCGTATGCTGTCAACGTTCACGATTGGTCTCCGCCTGATCGCAGTGCCGGCAGGGCAGCGGCGTGCCCAGGCGGCTACTGCGTCCTTCGGGGGTCAGCACCCACGGGCGAACCTGCCAGGGAGGTGTGTGCCGTACGTGTTGGGTGTGGCCGCACTCGAGGTCCGCCACCCAGTGCTGCTCCTCATCTTGCCGGAAACCTAAGATGCGCCGTTCCGCCATTGGTGCTCAGTATCTAAGGGACCACGCTGAACGGGGCTGCTGCCCCTTCGCGTCCATTGTAGTATCCGCGGACCCGGTACTCCCCGGGCTGCACTGTCCAACCTCCCGCTTGCCAGTCCTGTAGCGTGATCGCTTGGTCGGCAACAAACCGGTGTCTCGTGCGGATGGTATCGACCGGGCTGCCCCACCAATCAACCGACGGACCAGCGTTCAGCGCCTCCGTCTGGCTTGCAATGCGGAATGACTGTGACAGTCCCTGGCTCTCGGTGGGGTCGCCGGCAATCCGGTAGGGTGGGCCGCCGGTTACCACGATCACGTCGTGTTCCGATGAGTTCGAGACGCTCACTCGAATGTGGAGGACGGCGCTGGTATCGCGGAGGCTGAGCACGCGCGGGGTTACGCTGGCCTCGACCCGGAGGCCGAGATCGATGTTGGACGGCCCCATGCTATCACAGGCAACCGCCAGGCCGGCCACCAGCAACAGCGTCATTCTCCGCATTAGGCTTCCTCTCACCCTATTGCGCTGGAGCGAGCGCCAGCCACCGTTCCTTCACGGCCCGCCGAAGTACCAGCACCGACAGCGGCAGGTTCAGAATGACGGCAGTGACCACACCAGGCGCGTACCCGCCGAAGAGTACCAGCGCTGCCGTGATATGCCAGACCGCGTTGAGCAGGAGGATGGCCCACATCGCCAGCACCAATCCCAACGCCGCGCGACTGGCTGGACGGCCGGCGGCCCACAGGCAGACCCCCAGCGGAACGACGGTCGCGAGGGTCAACGCGACTCCCATTTCACCAGCGCCCACCGGTCCGATCCAATCGCGCATGTTGGCCGGGAGGCGGCTGACCACCCGGGGCACGTACCGAGGGAAGAAGATGGCTTCCTCGAGGTTGTGGAGCAGGAGTACGGGCGGCAGCAGCCATATCGCCCAGCGCTCTGTCATTGCCATGTGATGTCAGGCGGCCGAGGCCGCTGTGCCTTTCAACGTCAGGTCGCAGTATTCGAAGCGTTCGTCACGGCGCACTCGATCTCCCATTCGTAGTGCGATTGGCTGTCGAAAGATGGGGCCCGCGTACACACAGGTGTGAAACTCACCCCGCTCGCCGCAGGGGTCCACCGTGGCGGGCAGCTCCCTCAGCAGAGCCGCATCGAACTCCCGCCCCGCAAATTCGGCGGCGAGTTGAGTGGTGTCCACGCAGGTCAAGACGGCGCGGTATCCCGCCGCCACAAAGTCGCGCGCCAGCGCGGCGGTGTCCTGTCCCCAGAGCGGAAATAGCGGGGTCCAACCCAGCGGGGGCAGCACCTGCTCCCGGTAGGCTCGCACCTCTTCCTGGAAGAGATCGCCGAACGCGAGGTGCCGCACGTTGGGGTGTTGCTGCCGCAGAACCCCCAGCGCCGCAGCCAATGCCTCCTCATAGATCCGGTTGCTCGCCGCGGCGGGAATCAGCGCCTCGATCAGGGGAAGGCCCAGTGCGGCGACCTGGGCCTTGAGCACGGCCCGGCGAACGCCATGCATGCTGATCCGGTCGTAGTCCCGTGTGATCGTGGTGACCAGGGCAACCACCTCCACGGTCGGATCTTCACGCAGGGCGGCCAGCGCCAGGCTGCTGTCCTTGCCCCCGCTCCAGGCCAGTGCGATCGGGCAGGCCCTCACCGGCGAACTCTCGGCCCGTCGATCAACGGCGCGCCCCCATGATGTTTCCGTCGATCTGGTCGAGAGTACGGGTCAGGCTGGATCCGACAACGTGGAAACTGGCTACCCACGTACCCAGTGGGTCCGTGGTGGTGGGAAGGAGAGCGTCGTTGCAGCCTACCAATAAGACGACCGACAGAACCGCGAGCATCTGGCGCACCGCAACCTCCTCAACGAATGACTCAGCCGGAGCCACCAGTTGAATATGGCTCCGGGACACTCGTCTGCAACTACGGGTCACCCGGCTGGTCCGGAGTTGACGGACCGGTTGCCGGGTGAGACGTTGGTGCATGGACCTCGAGCGTACGGTAGGACTCAGGCCCGACGGCGCCGCGTGGCTGCCGGAGCGGCGGGTGGCCCTTCGGTCCATTCTGCTGAAGCTCGCGGCCATGGGCGACCCGGTGCCGGCCGGCACCGGCGATGAGGAGGTACACCACCTCGCCGGCGATCTCTTTGCCCGCTACCGGGAACAGACCCGGCTGCTCTCCGACCATCTGTGTCCCGCCGACCGGCGGATTCAGCACTACATCGACGGCCTGCTACGGACCGCGGCGTTTCCTGAGCCAGTGCGGCTCCCCGGCGAGACGCTCATGCTCGATCACTATGGGCTCGCGCGCGAGCTGTCCCTTCCGCTCGACGGCAACGCCTGGCATAACGAGCTGGTCTCCAGTTATCGCCTCGACAACGGCGTCCTGCACAACCCCATTAAGGACCGCCGCACCACTCAGGGTGTGTTCCACGTGGCCGATGGCGGACTCCCCGTTCCCGCCGACAAGCTACGGGTTCCGCTGGTGGCGTACCTGCGGCTGCTCCAGGAAGCCCTCCGTCCCCCGGCCCAGCTCATGCGCCTCCCCTTCACGGCGAACTGGCCGCAGCCGGTCGAGACCATGGTGTCGCTGCTGTTGCGACCCCTGGTCTGCCCCGCGGTACCCAAGGTGCTGCCTGAAAAGCGCATGGAAGTGCGGTTCTTTGTGCCTGGTGGGCTGGTGTCGAATCTGGATTTCCTGGAGAGCATCTTCGGGAACGCCGGCGATCCCTACCTGCCCGCCCACGACGCGGCGCTCGACATCGACGGCTGGACCGGTCACAGTGGCTGCATCATCCTCGCGCCCCATCTTACCCGGCTGCGCAAGAAAGACCTCGGCCTACCGCATCTGAGCCAGGCGACTGACGCGGAGCGGTCGGCCGGCATGTGCTGGTCGGATGACGACGAGCTGTACAACGACGGCCGGCCCTTCAAGATCACGTCGCGTGGCTTCGAGGGCGTGATGGTAACCATCCTGGCCGACAATTACTTCGGCTACTGCAAGAAGGAGATCAAGACCCAGATCGGCTACAGCGCGAATCTGTTCGGGCTGGCGGAGGAGGAGCACGCGGGTGGAACTCTGGCCTTTGCCACCTTCAATCTGGGCGACCGCTTCGTTCCCGATCTGGTCCGGATCGTGAGCGCCAATCACCGGTTTGCCGAGGCACTCGCGCTAGTGGGACCGCGGGCCAAGTATCACCAGTCGGGCTATGCCACGGACGCGATCTATCCCGAGATCCACTACATGCCGGAGGACATGGAGATCGACGTGCACCGGCAGGACATCCGCTGGGTCAGCCGGGGGCAGGAGCAGCATCTGAAGCTCCTACCCGGCAGGATTTATATCCATCCCAGCGGCTACAAGATCCGCCTGGCCCGGCACCCATCCGCGCCCAGCTGGCGGCTGATCGGCAC
>JBHELP010000137.1:0-3363 GCA_046263035.1 Candidatus Dormibacteria bacterium
CTGGCACCTGACCCGGCAGACGGTTGCGTTCACCCGCCGGGTGGGAGCGGGCCTGCTCACCCATATCGGCCTGGACAGCATCGACGCCGGTGATGACCCGGCAAACATGGCCCGATTGATCCACCGATGCCTCCGGGGTGGAGCACCGGCCGCCGAGCCGAGGGTTCTCGGCGTTGGCCTGGTCGGCTACGGGGCCATCGCCCGCGAGCATGCCAACTCCGTCACCTCCGTTGAGGGTCTGGCCCTTCGCGGAGTGTCGGACCTCTCCGCGGACCGCCGTACGCAGGCCGAGTCCGATCTGGGCATGGCCGCCTTCGCCACAGCCGCCGACCTTCTCGCCGACAGCGCCATCGACGTGGTGGTGCTCGGAACCCCACCGGACAGCCATGCCGACCTGTGTCTGCAGGCCGTGTCCGCAGGCAAGCACGTGGTCTCGGAGAAGCCGCTGGCACTGCGAACGGCCGACGCCGATCGCATGATCGCCGCGGCGAGGGCCTCCCGGAGGGTCCTGACCACCTATCAAAATCGCCGCTGGGACCCGGATTTCGTCGCCCTGCGGCAGGCGATCGCCTCGGGCGCCATCGGCGAGCCCTTCTACCTCGAGATGTTCGTCGGCGGCTTCGGCCATCCCTGTCCCTACTGGCACAGCCACGAGGCGGTGTCCGGAGGCACGCTTTTCGACTGGGGATCCCACTACATCGACTGGATCCTGGAGTTGATCGACGCACCCATCGCGTCGGTGCGCGCCCAGGCCCACAAGCGCGTCTGGCACGACGTCAGCAATCACGACCAGGTCCGGGTGGACCTGACCTTTGGCGACGGCCGTCAGGCCATGTTCCTCCACTCCGACGTGGCCGCCGCCCTCAAGCCCAAGTGGTATGTGCTGGGGACGGCGGGATCGCTGGTCGGTGAGTGGAGGACCGAGGTGCTGCAATCCCGTGGCCTCACCGGTGAGCTTCTCGAGGATCGCCTGGCCCCGGCCGACGCCGGCGCGGCGCTCCGGCTGGTCCGGCCCAACGGTTTCGGCGCGACTCACGAGGAGGCCATCGCCCTTGCCCCGCGCCGGCCCCACGGCTTCTATCGCAACCTGGCCGACCACCTCCACTGGGATGAGCCCCTGGAGGTCCCCGCCGAGCAGGGCAGGCGGTCGCTGGCCGTCATGGAGGCAGCCACGACATCCCTGGCCGAGGGCGGCGCGCCGGTGACCACTGATCTCTGACCCCGTCGGCTGGGGGCTTCTGGGCGCCGCGTGGATCAGCGACGTCGCCATGGCGGAGGCGATCCGGGCATCGCGCAACGGGCATCTGGTGGCCGTGGCCTCGAGAGACCGCTCCCGGGCCGAGGGGCTCGCCGCCCGGCATGGAATCCCCCGGGTGCATGACAGCTACGAGGAGGTCCTGACCGATCCCGGCGTGGGCGCCGTCTACATACCGCTGGTCAACAGCCTGCACCGGGAATGGACGCTCCGCGCCCTGTCCGCCGGCAAGCATGTCCTCTGTGAAAAGCCCCTGGCCATGAATGCCGCCGAGGCCGGCGAGATGGCCGCAGCGGCTGAGGCGTCGGGACTGCTGCTCATGGAGGCCTTGATGTACCGCTTTCATCCCCGAATCCGAGCCACCGTTGAGTCCCTCCCCCGGCCCCGGCTGGTCCAGGCCGGCTTCGGCTTCGGGCTGAGCGCGCAGGGAGACAACTACCGGCGAGACCCGGCGCTTGGAGGTGGCGCCCTGCTCGACGTCGGCTGCTATGTGGTGAGCATTGCCCAATGGATCCTCGGCGAGCCGTCCGCCATCGCCGCGACGGCTCATCGGGCGGGCGGACTGGACACCAGCGTGGCGATATCGCTCGGCTTCCCCGATGGAGCGCTGGCCAGCCTCTGGGCCAGCTTCGAGACGGCCGAGAACCAGGAGCTTCTGGTTCTCGACGGTGAGACCACCACCACGGTCAGCAGGCCCTTCACGGCCCACCGAGATCCCCACGACCCCTACCAGATGATGGCGGAGGCCTTCGCCGATGCCGTTCAGGGGGGAGGCCCGGCGCCCCTGCCACCGTCGGAGAGCATCGCCAACATGAGGACGCTGGACGGCGTGCGGGCCGCCATCGATCACGCGGCGCCACGACACGGCTAACCTTCCGCCGCCATGCTCAGTCTCATCATCCCCGCCTTCGACGAGGAGGACCGGCTGCCCGCCACGCTGACCCGCGTTCGTGAGTATCTGGACCGTGCCGGGGAGAGCTACGAGGTGATCGTCGTCGATGACGGCAGCGTGGACGCCACGGTCGAGACCGCCGAGATGGTCGCCCGCTCCTGGCCCGAGCTGCAGGTCATGAGGCTTGCCGCCAACACCGGCAAGGGCGCCGCCGTGCGGCTGGGCATGCTTGCCGCCAGGGGCTCCCATCGGGCCTTCAGCGACGCTGATCTCAGCACACCCATGGAGGAGCTTCCCCGGTTGCGCGCACACCTGGGCGGCCGCTGCCAGGTGGCCATCGGCTCGCGGGCGATCGCCGAGTCCCGGATCGAGGTTCACCAACCCGCTCACCGCGAGCTCATGGGCCGCGCCTACAACCGGATGCTCCAGCTGGTGGCACTGCCCGGCATCAGCGACAGCCAGTGCGGCTTCAAGGTGTTCACCGACGTGGCGGCGACGACCTGCTTCGAGGCGCTGCGCTCACCGCGGTTCGGCTTTGATGCCGAGGTTCTCCTCTGCGCCCGCCGCCATTGCTGGGAGATCGCCGAGGTGCCCGTGCGCTGGCGTCACGTCGAGGCCTCCCGGGTGCGCTCGCTCCGAGATTCGTCTCACATGCTCTACGACCTCGCCAGGCTCCGCATCAAGCGGAGATAGCCGAGGCCGGATCGGCCGTGTCCGGGTTCCGGCACCGTCGAAGTCGCGACGAGGCGGCACGGGCCATACGCGCTCAGACCGGGACCGTGGTCCGGAAGAAGAGGAGGTGGGCGGGAACCAGACCCATGAGGACGGTGATGATCAGCACGTAGAGCATCGCCGTGGCCGGCTGGTTGGCCCGGAGCCGGGCGAAGTACAGGGTCAGGCCGTTGACACCCCCGGTGAAAACCACTCCCGACCCCACCACCAGTAGCCAGAAGGGCAGGGAGAAGGACGGGCCGAGCAATTCGTCGCGGCCCGCTCCGCGGCTCAGCAGCAGGGCGGAACCGATGCACACGGCCTGCACCGCGAGGGCGGTGAAGATGAGGTACACCGCCCGGCGCAGAGGCCGGAAGGAGAGATCCGGCGAGATCAGATACCAGTGTCCAAGAAGCATCCCCGCCGTGGCGCTACCCGCCAGCAGGGCCGCCGGCAGGAAGACCGCGGAGGCGATCAGCGCACCACCCAGGGGTGGCCCGAAGGC